>NZ_JBWNMZ010000016.1:0-96334 GCF_056435145.1 Ignicoccus sp. | reverse complement strand
CGTGCTGCTGTGTGGCGGGCCCGCCGGGATTTGAACCCGGGACTTCCGCGGCGGGAAACGGGCCAAGCCCCGCCTCTACGGGTTAAGAGCCCGCCGCTCTACCAGGCTGAGCTACGGGCCCGCTCCGAGAACCCCGGAGAGGGGGTGGGTTAATAAGTTTTGGCGTAAGTGTGAAGACCTTTTCTTCCCCGTACCCTTCGGTGGTCTTACCAATGATAGTAGTAAAAGCGGGCGGTAGGACGTTGTTAAGTAATATGGACGAGATAGTTAAGAGCGTCTCCCGCTTAGAGAAGGTGGTATTCGTCCACGGGGGCGGGGACTTGGTAGACGAGTGGGAGAGGAAAATGGGAATGGAACCACAGTTCAAGGTGTCCGCGTCCGGGATAAGGTTTAGGTACACGGATGAGAAAGAGTTAGAGGTATTCGTAGCGGTACTCGGAGGCCTCTTAAACAAGAAGATAGTTGCCTCCTTTCTGTCATACGGAAGGGGCGCAGTTGGCTTAACCGGGGCCGACGGCCCCAGCGTTATAGCGGAGAGAAAGAAGAGGGTAATTGTTCAAGAGAAGGTCGGCGAAAGGTTAGTCAAGAGGGCAATCGCGGGCGGCTATACGGGCAAAATAAAAGAGGTGAAAACGAACTTCATCAGGACCATAGTCGAGAGCGGTTTGATACCGGTCGTTGCTCCCATAGCTGTCAGCCCCGAAGGGAATCTCTTAAACGTAAACGGAGACCAAATGGCGGCAGAACTGGCCAGAGCTCTATCTGCGGACTACCTCGTGCTCTTGTCCGACGTTCCAGGAGTGCTAATGGACGGCAATGTAATACCCGAGATAAAGTCTTCAGAAGCGGAGAAGGTCGCCAAGAGGGTCGGTCCCGGGATGAACATCAAGATAATAATGGCGGGGAGGGTGGCGGCCGGAGGAACTAAGGTGGTTATATGTGACGGCACGACCTCTGACCCTCTAAGGTGTTTGAGAGAAAGGGAAGGAACTTGGATAGTGCCTTGATGCCTCAGGTCCCGAGGTCTGCTCGCTCACCCTCTCGACGTAGCCCACGTTCCTCATCGGCAATAAAACCTCTTCGCTCCTAACCGAGGCGGGCGCTTAGAAATGAAAGTTTTGGGACTGTTAGGGTCGCCCAGGAAGTATGGCAACTCGTTCAAGGGGTTAATGATAGCCCTCAAGGCGGCAGAGCGCTTCGGCGCAGAGGTTGAATGGGTCCACTTGTACGACTTAAACATAAAGCCGTGTTTGGGCTGCGTTTCAGAGGAAATCAAGGCCTGTAAGTACCCGTGCGTTATAAAGGACGACATGAAACTGGTTTACGATAAGATGATCGAGGCTGACGGAATAATATTCGCTACGCCAGTTTACTGGTACTCCCCAAGCGCAGTTATGAAAAACGTTATAGACCGACTTACTGCCTTAGAGAACATGATACATATAGACGGGAAGAGTTGGTTGGACGGAAAGGTAGTGGGATTTGTAGCTACGGGCAACGACAGCGGCGCGATGTTCGCCGTGGCGCAGTTGATGACCATCTTGAATTCCATGGGAGCTGTAATACCGCCGTGGAGTATGGCGTACATAAACGGTCCCGGCGACGCCTTGGAGATAAGAAACTTTGTCCTCGACGCGTTGAACGTTGGAAGGACCGTGGTAATGATGATAAAAGCTATGAGAGGCGAGAAGGTGGACAAATGGTACGACGCTGACTTATTTGAATGGTATGAAGAGGAAGTAAAGCCTTGGTTGACCCGGATAGTGAAGGAAGAGGAGGAGAAGGCTGAGAGACCTTGGAAGTCGTCTACTTCGTGACCTCTGGGGCTCACCGGACTTTACCCATAGAAGAGATAGAGGCCTTACACGAGGTATACTCGTGCCCTTTAGAACTTCTCTCAGTCCATTACAACCTAGTCTTAGCTAAGGCCGACTTCCAATGTTCCAAAAGAATTGTTGAGAGAAGTGCGTTTGTGAAAGAGGTCGGCAAAGTGTGCGCGATCTGTGACGAGCTCTCGTGCAACTGGTTTGACGATTGTGAATTCGAACGTCTTAAGCTTAGGAAGTTGGGAGGACTTGCTCCCCCACGGGTCAGACCGTTCCAAACGGTTCCGGGCGCCGGCACCGCTACGGCCACGGCGCTCGAAGGGTTTTTCGTGATAAGTAAAGAAAAGGTAGTAAGGAAGGTCGGAAGGACTCCCAAAGGCCCCTTCTTCTCGCCGGGTTCCATGGATCCGTTGCTCGCAAGAGCTATGGTTAACTTAAGCAGGATCAAGCCGGGAGAGCGTTTCTTGGACCCCTTCTGCGGTACTGGCGTGATCGCTCACGAAGCTCAAAGGCTGGGTGCGCTCAGCTTCTGTGCGGACTTGGACCCAAGTATGGTATACGGCGCGAGGATAAACGCTCAACACATAGGTGTCGACACAGAACACTTGCTTCAAGACTCGGCCCAGATGCCCTTCAGGAAGTCCTCTTTCTCGGCAATAGCGACCGACCCTCCCTACGGGAGAAGCGTTGTGAGTTTAGGACACGACGCGGAGGAGCTCTTGTCTCAGTTTCTAAACGAAGCGAAGAGGATATTAAGGGAAGGGTCATGGGTCGTGTTCGCTACCTCGACGTTCATGAATGCCGAGGAGATGGTTAGAAGTGCTTCGTTAAGCTTGAACAAGTGCCACACTATGAGGGTTCACCGCAGCTTGGCCAGGTACGTATGCACCGCTTATACAGGTCGATAAGCCCGTTCCGAGGGAAGCGAATTGAGAAAGGCCAGTATACTTGTCTTACTACTAATAAGCAGCGCTTTCTCTGCATGCAATCTAGCTGCGCGACTGGGATTCGACGAGGAAACCGTGCTTCGCTACGACAACATGATAAAGGGATTTATAGAAAGGATAAATGCAGACATCATAACTCTAAACCCCCAGAACGAGTATCAGAGAACACTCTATGATTTGGCTCTAGATGGTCTCCAGAGGGCGAGGGCTTTCTACTCAGAAGCCCATACCCTAATGTTAAGGAAGGAATATAGTATGGCAATGGTAAAATATCTAGCTACGCTGTATTTCACGTTGATTACCCAAGACACAATAGGACTCATGAAGCTCAAGACGCTCAACGAACTCGTATCTTACTTGGATTACCTAGGGGCGTTTGCCACCTCTAGCGCCTTTTCCCTCTACAAGTCTTCATGCATGTCTTCGGTGTGCGCAAACAGTACCAAGGTTGTTTACATTAAGTCATATATGATTATGAAGAACGTGACTAGGTACATCAATTCAATAAAAGCCAACTTGCCTCCTACCTTTACGGCTTCTATAGCAAACGACCTCGCTCGCGTGGTTACGGACGTGTCCAAGCTACTAGTTCTCGCTTATACGCACTTGACGTTGTCCTATGCTCACCACGCCCGAGACTCGGCGCTCGAGGGTTCAAGCCCTTGTGGGATTAAGGGTTTGGGAAACGCGAGCTGGTTGCCCGAGGCTTGTTATCATTTCTACAACTCCATGAAACCATCTCCTTGTTCTAGCTTCTACGGCTTGGTCAGTGAATATATTGGTCTTAAAGATCTCGCAAAGAAGTTGTGTGGGGTGAAGGTGGGATGAGGGACGCGTTGGTGGTGGGCGCCGGACCTGCGGGCTTGACGGCGGCGGCAACCCTTAAGCAGTATGGCATAGAACCCCTAGTGATAGAGGCAGAAAAGGTCATGGCAACGGTCTACTCCTACGCTTGGAAGCCTGTGGAAAACTACCCTGGCTTCGACGGGAAGAAGGCTATAGAAATAGCCAAAGCGTTCGAAGGTATGCAGAAGTTCTTTGGTGTGGAGGTTGTGGAGAAGGAGAGGGTAGTTAAAGCTTGGAGGGACGGCGACAAGATAGTTCTGGGCACCCAGAGCGGAAACGAATACGAAGGGAGGACGCTCATAATAGCTATAGGCATTTTGGGCAAGCCGAGAAGGCTTGGCCTCCCGAACGAGGAGGCGCCGAACGTGCATTACGTAGTTAAGGATCCAACGGTCTTCGCGGGTTCTAAGGTGGTCGTGGTCGGCGGGGGCGACACGGCAGTCGACACGGCTGCCGTATTAGCTGAATGCGGAGCTCGGGTAACTATAGTTCACCGCAGAGATCAGTTCAGGGCACCGATGAGAAGCATCGAGAGGATGGTGAGAGCCGGCGTGAAGATGGTCTTGAACAGCGTCCCGAAGGAGATAATAGCAAAAAACGGCAGAGCTACTGCCTTGGTAGTCTCTCACAAGGAGGGAGGCGAAACCGTGCTCCCGCTGGATCACTTGGTGATATCCATAGGCTTCGAGCCCCCGGACTTGGAGTGGGTCAAGACTCTCGGGGTCAACATGAAGGGTAAAGAGATATTGGTCGATGATAAAATGAGAACTAACGTCAAGGGGATTTTCGCTGCCGGTGACATAACTCCAGCGCCTAAGAGAATAATCGTTGCGGCGGCTCAGGGCTACATAGCTGGGTTTACGGCCTTCAGATACATACGCACTGGCGTGTGGTAATTACTCCCCCTCCTCACCTCTGTGCGGTGGTCGTAGGCTTTGAGCGGACCAGGGGCAACTGCTGTGGGTATTAAGGTAAAGGAAGGAGTCGTGTTGGCAGCCGAGAGGAGGATGAGCTATGGCGGCTTCATAATGAGTAAGGCTGCCAAGAAGGTATTTAAGATAGGGGATAGGATGGGGATGGCGTGTGCTGGCCTTTATGCGGACATGCAAGCGATAGCTAGAGCTCTGGAGAATGAGATTAGATACTACGAAATCTCTAATAAGAGAAAGATGAAGGTGAGGTCGGCGGCGCGGCTGTTAGGTCTCATCCTCTACTCGAACAAGCTTTTCCCACTGATGACTGAGACTATATTTGGCGGGTACGACGACGAGCCGAGGATATTCGTGTTGGACCCCGTGGGTTCAGTCATAGAGGAGAAGTACTCTGCCGTGGGTACGGGCGCTCCGCTAGCCATGGCCCTATTGGACAAAGAGTACGGGGAGAACATGAGTTTGGAAGAGGCTCAGAACTTAGCAGTAGAGAGTATAAGGGTAGCGAGCGGGCGCGACAGCTTGTCCGGCGACGGCATAGACGTCCTCGTCATTCCATTCAGAGGCAAGCCTGCCATAAGGACAGTAAGCTTAGAGGTCTAAGCAAGATATTAGTTATCCCAAGGCCTCTGGCTTACGAGGAAAAGATGTTTAGCGTAGCTACAGTCACGGAGACCAAAGCAATACTCTTAGGCTCCCAAGTGACTGTCGACGGCTTTGCCCCCCGGAGGAAGGTAAGGGTAATCACCCACGCCCACGCGGACCACACTAAAGACTTCGGTAAGAGCTTGAGCTATCAAGAGACGATCTTGACCACGGAGGAGACGGCAGTATTTTTAAAACATACCTACCGCAGCTTGAGGAACACGAGGAAACTGGTAGTACTCAAGCCAGGTCAAACCTACAAGGTGGCGGTGGACTCCCGAAGGGGAGGGTACGAGGTAGTCAAGTTCGTAAGGGCCTCCCACATTCCCGGCTCCGTCCAAGTGGTAGTGGAGGACGAGGATGGAAGGACGTTCGGCTACACTGGCGACTTCAAGGACCCTGGGGTGGGAACGCCTGTGCTCCAGGGTTTGGACGCCCTCGTAGTGGACGCGACCTACGGCTGCCCCCTCTGCGTACGGAAGTTTAAAGAGGTCATCACGGAGGAGCTAGCAAAGCTTGTGCTAGAGCTCTTGGGGAGGGGCCCCGTCCACGTTTATGCCTACAACGGCAAGCTACAAGAAGTTATGGAGCTCCTCCGGGCTTACGGCGTGGAGGCGCCCTACCTACTTTCGCGTCGGGACTTCTTGATAGCGAAGGACCTTGAAAGGTTAGGATACGCCTTCGGCGAGTACTTGGTTGAGGGGAGCCCGGAAGCGAGGGAAGTGGAGAGGGACGGGTGGTACGTGCGCTTTTCTAAATTCCACAACTTTAAGCAGGAGAAGGTGAGGGGCAGCAAGGTAATCTTAGATGGGTGGCAGTTCGTCCCCGTCCAAAAGGTAGGTTCCAGGGCTTGGAGGGTGGGCTTTAGCGACCACGCAGACTTGGAGGATCTAGAATACTACATTTTGGAGTCGAAATCCAAGGAAATAATAATAGATGCATCCCGCGCCAGTGCGGCCCAGTGGTTCACCTCTAGGCTCGAGCTCTACGGCTTGAGGAGGGTATCCTATCGTCCGGTTTAGGGTTTGTAGAGTAAGCGGTACGTCAAGAGGAGTATATTGGTAGACACCAAGTCCCCCAGACTCGAAAGTATAGGAATGGTTATCAAGTCCGGGTCCCAGCCCCTCAAGTAGCTCCAAGAGGCCAAGATTACAGTTACTAAGGGCATAACTATCCTTAACACTAACGTACTCGTGAGCGCAACTTCGAAGGCCTCCAAGCCGTGAGGACCGAGCGCGAAGATTATGGAGGATACTGAAAGCGCGATTAGTACCTCAATAGTTACCCTAATGCTGGTAAGTAGCACCTTCTTCGAGAACGGTCTTGACGCTTCTACCTCTCCTAAGGCAAGAGCCGTGCCTAGCCAAGAGGCGAAGTTCATGGAAGCGGAACCGTTTAATGCCATTACTAACGGGGCAACAGCTAACAAGAGGGGAGCCTTGGCAGCTCCCCCGTTAGCCAATGTTAAGCCTGCTAAGGTCGAAACGGTGGACGCTATTAGGGAGGAGGCTAAATACTCTCCCTTATATCTCAACAGCTTCCTAATCCCCACTACCGTCGCTGATTTATAGGTGACTATTAAGGTAACAACTATCAGCGCCCACGACACGTCACTGAACACTAAGAACAAAGAAAGAGCACTCAGCAAGTCAGCTATGACAGTGATTAGCGAGACCACAGTAAGGTCTATGTCGAGGCCCCTGAGAAACGCGAAGTAGCACAAGTAGGCTGTAAGCGGCACGAGTATTGACAGTATTAGCCCCCTAGAGGCCAAGAAGTAGAGGAGAGGGGCGAGAGGCTCGGATATCAGCGAAACTATGAGTATTACGTAAAGGCCTCCGATGACGCCCACTACCGCTGCCGAGTAAGTTATTTTGGATGTCAACAACTCTTTGATGTTGCTGGCCTCACCCACGTACAACATAGTGGAGTATTTAGCCGCCAGCGAACCGTACACAGCCCCCCTGTCCTCCGCGAGCCCGGGCATCGCTATCAGTATCCCGGGGTGCCTTTCGAGCAGCGGGGAGGCCAAGGACCACAAGTGGCCCACTACAGCCTCTAGGACAGCTTGTATTACAAGCGACGCTACCTCAGCTACGAATCTCTTCACTCCGGCCCCCGGCGCCCCCTATAAGAAGGGTTAACCTACCCTTCTCCGAAGGGGAAGCTCACGTAAAGGTACTCTCCTCCTTCTTGGTCTGGGTGGTGAACTCCTCCCTTAGGACGAAGGCCGGACACGCCCTTGACTCCGGGTGTATAGTGACTGCGTGGAACCTACAATACGTCAACTCGAGATGTTTGCAATATTTGCACTTCCGCAAGTATGCAGGCACTGCGCGCTCTCCGGGTCTCCTCCTCTTTCTCTCTTTTGCGGACAGCTGCTCTAACATCGTTCTTATTTTAGAGATATCGAATTTCATGCTCCCCCTACAGTTCGGCGCTCAGAAGCTTCTTGAATAAGTCTGTCAGTGCAACCAGAATACCCGAATAGTACTTACCCCCTTCTTCCCACACGGTTCCCTTCTCTATACCCTTGGCGAGGTTTGAGTCGATCAAGTCTAGTACTACACACTCCACGCTCCCTCTGCATACCTTATAAATTAATCCGGAGTTCTTGTCAATGACGTCGAATCCCTTCTTCTTAAGGAGGTCTGTTATAGCGATGTCTTGAGGGGGTAAACGCGAAGTGAAAGCAATCACTTCTCTCTCTGGTTTTAAGAGCTCTATTATAGCGTTAAACAGTTGCACGCTAGGCACCAAGGGGAGGTAGAAATCCTCCTTTACCGGCGAGCTGGTGGCGTAAACTGGGTACGCTTGGGATACTTTCAAGCTTGGTTTAAGCGCCGTTGCCACGTCCAAAAAGACCATCTTCCTCACGCCAAGTACCTTAACCTCTAATATGGCTTCAGCTAGATACTGGGAGTCCGCGAAGGTTAGCAAGGCCAACTCGTTAGTCCACGACTTGGTGAATACTATGTCAGGGAAGGTGGTTTCGGAGAGGTTGCCTATCAAGCCCTCTCTCATCATGTTTTCTATAGCGCTCTTAAGAAAAGGATCGACGACCAGTATGGCATGATTCACAGCGCGCCGTTGGGCGTCCGAGCTCATCTCCTTGGGGCCCGGCCTTAGAGGGGGGTTTCAGATATAAGGTCTCCCCAATAGCCCCCTTCCCGAAAGGGGACGGACCATGATGGCGAGTAGAGAGACGCTGAACATAGCTGAGAGAGGCCCGGCGGTGAAGGTTTACGGAAAGCATTACTACGGCAACCTCTACGGATGTAACGTAGAGAAGTTGAAGGATGAAGACTACTTGAGGGAGCTGGTAGTCGAGGCGGCAAAGATAGGCAATATGACTCTGCTAGACGTCAAGTCTTGGAAGATGGGGGAGGGTGTGAGCGTCGTGGCCATAGTGCTCGAGAGCCACATAACGATCCACACGTGGCCTGAGTTCGCCTTCGCTACGGTAGACGTTTACTCTTGCGGGAGCCATACCAACCCCCGCAAGGCTTTCGATTTCATCGTCCGCAACCTAGAGGCTAAGAAGGTCGTCGAGGGCAACGCTGACCGCTCTCTGATCGAGGGCGACGGGGTATAGGTCTTAAATACGTTTTTTATTACCTATAGAGCCTGAGGTGCCACCACGTACTCCGCCTCGCCCCCCGTCAATATATTGAATTTCAAATACAACGGCATGTCGGTTCCGAATTTCAACTCTACGTTGTCGGATACTTTCGTAATTCCAATTATATGCTTGAGATACGCTAAATCATAGGCAGCCTTAGACGGTTCCTCTACCTCCAATTCCAAGAGGGCCGAAGAGGCCCTGGAAACTCTGGTAACAGCTTCGGCTACGCCAGCCCCTTTCAAGTACAAGTTGTCTGCGTCCGGAGCCTCTATTACAATGGCGTCGCTCACCGCCTCTATGTCTTTAATGGCTTCTTTTATTACTGAAGCCAGCAGTAGTGCTCGTACTTTGAAGTCCAAGTTGCTCAAGTCGGGTAGCTCCTCGGATACCACTTCCAGGTTTGGTATGACGTACTTCTTTATCAAGGCTCCTTCTAGGACGATCCTTATCTTGGACCCTTCGGCCTCGCTCCCGAGCTCTAGTTTGTAACCCTTCTTCGCCCTTTTGAAGAACTTGAGTACGCCACCTATGTTGAAGCCGAAGGTCTCTTCTTCCTCTACTTCGTACTCGCTGAAAGCGTCGGCAGGGATGTGGATCCTTATCATTACGACTTGGGCGGGATCGATTGCCTTCATCTCTACCCCTTCCGGCCTAGCTACTAAGGCTACTTCGTCAACGATCTTTCCTACCGCCTCTACCAAGCTTTGGAATATTTTTGCCTCTGGGTACACGATCTTCAAGCTTACCTTCCACACCATTTAACGTCGGAGAGTTATTTGAAGACCTTCTTCCGCCCTCCTTCAAGATCTTTATAAAATGGCTTCGCTGTGAAGGGATAGGGAGAAGTGACGTGTGCCTAAAGGCTGCGCTGTTCCCTGACAGAATGTTCAAAGTGAGAATAGTCGTGCCTAAAGACAACGCAGACAAACTAGTGGAAAAGATAGTGAACTTGGGAATCTACGAGCCAGCCGAAATCAATGTAGAGTTCGGAGCACCGATCGAGTGGGCCCGCAGAGAGCTACTCATAGTAATGGACCACATTAACAAGCTCGAACAATACTTCGAGTACTTTGAGCTCAGCATAGAGCCAGAGATGGGAGAGCCCCTAAAGGTCAAGAGTTGGGAAGAAGCAGCTAAGGTGGCTGTGGAGAAGGCTAAGAAGATAGAAGAGGAGTTCGAGAAATACGTGGCCAAGATTAAAGAAATAGAGGCTAAAATATTTGACGTAAGTACCATAATATCCAAACCCACAGAGCTCCCAAGGGATGTAGTCGAAAAGTTGAAGGAAACGTTCAATCTAATAATATCTCGTGAGGTGCCCGCCGACCTGAGGAAGGACCTAGCTGTAGTCGACTTGGCAGCCAAAGAGGCTTTGAAGGTAAGCACTGAGATCGTGAGAAAGATAGCCCTAGAGTTGTTGAAGCTTCTAGAGGAAGAAAAGAAGTTCTTGATAGAGGAAGCTAAGGCTTGGGCCAGCGATTATGAGATAGAAATAAGCGACGTGTATTCGCTACTCTTGAGCGTTAAGAGTGCCTTAGAAGTATTCTCGAAAGGGAGAGAAAGCAATTACTTCGTCTACTTGGAGGGCTACGTCCCCGAGAGCTTCTTCAAGAACGCGTTAAAAACCATAAAAGAGTACGTGGCCGACTCGGGCTTCGCGGTAATTCACATGGTCGACTACGACTCAGAAAAACCACCCACGTACGTTAAGGTAGAGAGTGAAAGCGCCAAGACTGCTTATGACGTAGAAAACATCTACGGCCCTCCAGACCCTCGGGAGCTCGTCCCGGCCGCAATAATGGCCTTCACGCTGCCGTTCATTTATATGTTCATGTTCCCGGACTGGGGTCACGCGTTAGTGTTACTCTTGTTCGGCTGGGGGCTCACCAACCGCAAGAGTTGGGCCCTAGCAGTCTTCAAGCCCTTCGGCTTGAAGAGGTTCACGAAAGGAACCGAGTTCCTAGGACGCATTATGATGCTAGTAGGTACAGCGTCCATAGTAACTGGCTGGCTCTCAGCTGAATTCTTCGGCCCATTGATAGGGGAGAGTGTGGCGGATCCAGCCACGTGGCTATGGGGAGCGCTGGGCATGACACCCCCGCTCAGCTTCTGGCTTGAGCACTTAGGAGACACCGTGATTAAGTATGTACTGTTGAGCATAACGATAGGTTACTTCCACTTGCTAATAGGGTTCTTGATAGGGATAATCAACGAACTCAGGTTCGGGCGCTCGTGGAAGGCACTCCACTACGTCTTCCCGTTCATGCTGATGTATGCTACAGCGGGAGCCCCCTTCGCTGCCGGCTTTATCGCCAGCGGCTTCGGCAGCGACATACAACAGATGATGTACCTAACTGGGCTCTACTTCAACGAGTGGATGTTCGACTTGAAGACAGGCTACGTCGGTCCGCTGTTCGCGCTCTTCGTCCTGGCATTGCTCTGGAGAGGCTACGGCATCAAGCTGGAGCTAGAACACGAGCATGGGCGTGCACAAGCAAGCATAATAGGTATGGAGATGTTCGACAACTTCTTGCTGGTGATAAGCAACATAATATCGTATGTGAGGATTATGGCGCTAGCCTTGGCACACTGGGGCTTAGTGTTCGCCTTCCAAGTGATAGGCGAGATAGGCGGGCCGGTGTTGCTAGCCGTGCTCTATGTGTTGGCAAACATAATGGTGATAATGCTAGAGGGTCTGGTGAGCTTCATCCATAACTTAAGGCTTCACTTCTACGAATGGTTCACTAAGTTCTACGTAGACCGCGGAAAGCTCTTCGAGCCTGCGGTCCAGTACACCAAGATAGTCATAGAGCAATAAGGAGGCGAGATTTCTGAATTTTTAAGTAAGCGCCTTCTTGCCCTCTCAAAAAGGTGAATGCAAATGAACTACGACGACCTCTTGAGAGTTTTGTTATATGTATACTTGCTAAGCGCACTCGTAATTGTAATTTACGCATACGGCAGCTTCATCTTGTCTCTTATAAAGTGAGTTTTTGGAAAGGCTCGGGTCGTGTAAAGGTTATGAAAAACGGTGCCTCCAGCTTTACTCCTTTTACTCCTCCAGGCCCATGAGCCTCCTTAGTTCTTTACCCACCTTCTCAGCCTGGTGCTCCTTTATCTTCTCCATCAAGTCCTTCAGGGTGGGCATACCCTTCTTGTATTCTTCGACCCATTCTCTCGCGAATTCGCCGTTTATGACTCTATCTGAGGCCTTCTTCATGTTATCCTTCACGTGTTCGTCAATGACCTTGGGTCCTACGGTAAGGCCTCCGTACTTCGCGGTGTCGCTCACCCTCAAGAGCATACCGTAGAAGCCGTACTGCCAGATGAGGTCCATTATAAGCTTCGCCTCATTTATGGCTTCGAAGTAAGCCACCTCCGGCTGGTAGCCCAGCTCTACTAGGTTCTCGAACCCCTTCTTCAACAGCTCCATCAGTCCGCCCACGAGCACGGTCTGCTCGCCTATGAGGTCGCTCTCAGTCTCTTCCTTGAAAGTGGTCCTTATGACGCCGGCCCTCGTACACCCTAGCGCTTTGGCCAACGCCAGCACGAGGTCCCAAGCCTTTCCGGTGTGGTCTTGGTAGACAGCGACTAGGGCCGGGACGCCCCTTCCAGAGAGGAAGGCCTCCCTTACCTTCGGCCCCGGACTCTTCGGGGCGACCATCACGACATCCACGTTCTTCGGAGGTTTTATTAAGCCGTAGTGGATGTTGAAGCCGTGTGCGAACACCAACGCGTTGCCTTCATGGAGGTTTGGCTCTACGTATTTCTCGTAAATCTCGGGCTGGGCCATGTCGGGGATTAACATAGCTATGACGTCGCCCTCCTTAGCGGCCTCTGGTATTGGTTTGGGTTCGAAGCCGTCCTTCGTAGCCAGCTCCCAGCTCTTGCCTCCGGGCCTCAGCCCGACTACCACATCGACGCCGCTATCCCTTATGTTCAGCGCCCATGCCCTGCCTTGGGAGCCGTACCCTATGATCGCCACTTTCTTACCCTTTAGTGCTTCTAAGGATACGTCATCGTCTCTCCATATTTGGGCCACACTCACACCTACGCGCTACAAGGTTGTTGCGTTTAAACCCTATTTCTCCGCTAACTTCCTAAACTTAGAAGCCCCAAGCGCTCCAGTCCCACGGGCAACGTCTTGAGACTCGTGGAGATAGGCCTTAAAGAGTTGGACAATCAAATAATGAAGATGGCAGAACTCAGCAAAAAGGCCTTCGAACTCTCCACCAATGCAATAGAAGAGAGGAGGGCCAGCGAGTTAAAGGACGAAGTAAAGAAGATGGTTACTGAGTTGAGGCAACTAAGGGAGGAAGTGAACGAACTAGCGTTGGAGATAATAGCGCGCTACCAGCCCGTAGCTAAGGACTTGAGGAAGGTCAAGGCATCTCTCGAGTTGAGCTACGCGTTCTTCCGCTTCGCCCGTTACGCCTATGATGCCCTTTCTGCCTTCGCGCGCTTGGAGAGCTTAGGGGTTAGGTGCGAGCCAACTCACTTCGCGAACCTCGTGCCGATAGTGAAATCTATGATAGAGGGTAGCATAGAAGCTTTAAAGAAGATGGACATACTCAATGCAATGAAAGTAATAGCAAAGGATGACGAGGTGGACGAAACATACCACAGTATGCTAATGAACATAATCAAGAACTACGAAAACGTGCCTTGCGCAGTTGTTGAGGCCCTTTCTATAAAGTTCCTAGAGAGAGCAGCCGACCACAGCGTGCAAGTGGCCAGCCAAGTGGTCTTCGTTGTCGAGGGGCGCTACCCGGAGTGAGCCGGGGCCTCGGCCCTGCGCGGGCTCTTCACCACTCGAGCCTTGAAAGCCTCCTCACAGGCCCCATGCATAAAAAGCTGACTAGCGGGATCCCTTAAAGGGATTCGTAATGATAATCTCGCTGGACGAGCTCACCCAGGAGGACGGCGAGTTCCTAGTGAGGCTGGCTAGGAAGGCTATAGAGAGTTACTTAATTGCGGGAAGGCTCCCCCCGCTCGAAGCTTCTGAGAAGCTAAAGAAGCTGGGGGCAGCCTTCGTTACTATCTTGACCTACCCCGAAAGAGAGCTCAGAGGGTGCATAGGCTACGTAGAGCCCGTGAAGCCCTTAGTCCAGACCGTTGTGGAGGTCGCTGTGGCAGCGGCCACCCAAGACCCAAGGTTCCCCCCTATGACTCCGGAGGAACTGGACAATGTGGTTATAGAGGTCAGCGTCTTGGGCGATCACACCCCCTTCAAACCGGCTAGGCTGGCTCTACCCTACATAAGGATAGGGGAGACCGGAATAATAATAAAGCACGGCCCCTTCTCCGGAGTCCTCTTGCCCGAGGTTCCAGTTGAGTACTGTTGGGACCCAGAAACCTTCATTGCAGAGACGTGCGTGAAGGCTGGCATGCCGCCGGACTGTTGGTTGGACGATGGCACGGAAGCCGTGCTTTATAGAGGTAGGACTTGGACGGAATTGGAGCCCAAGGGAGAGGTAAAGGAGAGGGACTTAAAGAAGGAGTACGCAGAGAGGTGCGGCAGCAGAAGCGTTTAACTGGGGACCAGCAACACGTAGCCCCGGGTGGGCCAGTCTTGCCGGTACTCCTCAAGGACGTCGAGGAGCTCAAGTCCAGGGTGTTGGTAAAGGCCAAGGACGCGGTTAAGAAGGTGAAGGTAACTAAGGCCCCTGACTACAGCAAGGTGAAGGTCGTGACTAACAGGAGGATGTACGTCACTATAGTACAGTCTGATATGCTCGAAGAGGTCTTAGAGAGCATAAAGAAGGAGGTGGGTAAGGAAGACTTGGAAGTGGAAGTGTACGAAGTTAAAAAGGCGCTTTACAAGAAGTAATTCAAACCTCTATCTTTAACGTCTCCATAATTTTCGGGACTATTACGTCGAGTCCGGTTTCCTCTCTCACTCTCTGTGCAAAGTAGAGGGCAGTCTTTTCTTCAGAGTGGACAATTATGACTTTTTTTAGCTTGTTCACCGATTTTATTATTTCCAATAGCTCGCTAGCCCCCGCGTGGCTCGAGAAGTCGAACCACTGCGTCCTGGCCTCCACTCTAGGGCCGCCCTCCTCGATGACCCCTTCCTCTACCAACCTGCGCCCGGGCGTTCCCGGGGCTTGGAAGGACACCAAGAAGATGGAGTCCTTCGGTATTCCTTGGATCTTCCTCGCATAGTAGAGGGAGGGACCCCCTCTGAGCATTCCGGCAGAAGCTATTATTACTCCGGTCTTCTTCCAAACCCTCCTCCGGTCTTGCCAACCCCTTACCACTCTGGCCTCCTCGTAGGCCTTCTCCAACATGTCTGGATTCTTTAGAAACTTTTTGTTTTCACCTTGAATTAATATCTCAGTTACGTTCCTCACCATGCCATCTAGGTAAACGTCGCCCTCCACCTCGTGATCTGCGATTACCGCGAGTATCTCTTGCCCCCTCCCCACGCCGAAGGCGGGGACCAGCACCGTCCCGCCGCCTTGCAATACCTCCTTCACGTCGCTCACAAATAAGGCCTCTACGTTCTCCCTAGGGGGATGGTCTGACTTCCCGTATGTTGCTTCTATAATTAACACGTCGGCCTCCAAACCGCTCACGTCAGCCCCGCCCAGCAGCTGGGTCTCGCTCAGCCTCACGTCGCCGGTGTAGAGCACCTTCAGTCCGCTGGGCAGTTCGAGCTTCACCATAGCGCTGCCGGGTATGTGGCCCGCGTCGTAGAAGGTCAAGAGGGTCCCGCCGGCCTCAGGAACCTCCACAGTCCTTCTGTAGTCTAGGGTCCTCACAGATTCCAAGAACTCCTTGACTTCTGTTTCTCCGTAGGTCGCGTAGTACCCAGAAAGCTTCAAGAAATCGTTTATCAGTATTGCAGCAAGCTCCTTAGTCAGCCTTGTCATGTAGGCCGGCCTTCTGATCGCGGAATAAAGCATCGGCACCGCGCCGGAGTGGTCCAAGTGGGCGTGGCTGAGCACCACTGCGCCGATGTCCTTCGGGGACACGTATTCTGGGAACACCGGCTTGTCCTCTTCGTCGAAACTGACTCCATAGTCAAGGAGGAGGCTAGCCTTGCCGTCCCTGATCAAGTAGGCCGCTCTTCCGACCTCCCTAGCCCCGCCCAAGAAAGTTATCTCTGCGCTCATTCCCCACCACCGCTCATCTAAACCCTTTTGGACCGTTTCACAAAGGTAATTTAAGGGAGGTGGTAACGCGGTGCTCCCGTTCGGCTTCAACGTGAAGGCTTTGGAAAAGATGTTAAAGAAGGCTGGCCTAAAGGTCTACGAGCTGGAAGGAGTGGAACGCGTGATAATAGAAGGAGCCGATGAGAAGATAATACTTGTCGAACCGAGGGTGTTGGAGCTGGAGCTGCCTGGACAAACGAAGGCGTACCAGATAATCGCTCCTAAGGAGATATTCAAGGAGAAAAAGGTTGAGGAGGTTCAAGAGACTCAAGAGATCTCCGAGGACGACGTGAAGGTCGTAGTTGAACAGACCGGCTGTTCCCCAGAGAGGGCTAGACAAGCCTTGGTCGAGACCAAGGGGGACATAGCCGAGGCGATAGTTAAGCTTCAAGAAGAGGGCTGTTGATCGTCCAACATCCTAAGCCTGTCCATTAGTTCGCCCGGTTCCGAGCATAAGGAGACTATCAGCGCCACCCCCTCTTTTTCGGCTATTCTCACGGCCAGACGGTCCAAGTTGATTGGTTTGTGAAGTATGACCACTACCGGCTTTATCTGGGATATTCTCACCGCTACCATCGGCGGCCTGCCGGTGCCTACCTTAGTAAAGACCAAAGCCTTCTTGTACGACATTGACATGAGTAACAAGAAATCTTTAGAGTCGAATTCTTCTATGCTTCTCAAGCTATCCAAAATAATGAAGCCGTAGACGGCCTCGTTCGGGTCGAACCGCGAGTTAACGATGTAGCCCTTGGACGCGTTGACCAATTCCTCCAAACGCACGCTCCTCTTGTACTCGTAGATGTCTAGTGCCTTACTCTTTATACCAAGCATCTTTTGGGCTAGGGAATTTATTACTATCCAGTCCCTCTCGGCGTCTATTTCTATCAGCGCCCTCACGAACTTCTTGATGTACTTGCTGCCCGGAGCCCTTTTGTTCTTTTCATAGTCGCTTATAACGCTCGGCGAGACGTTCATTTTCCTCGCCAACTCCCTTATACCGACCCCAAAGATTTCTCTCCACTTCTTCAAGGTGGAACCAGGGTCGTCGGAGAGAGCTATCTCCCCGGCCACGCTCTTTGCTATCTCATCCAGAACGAACTTCGGCGGTCTCAATACCTGTGGGCCCACTGCAACGGGTCTTAGCATAGGAGTTTTGAGTGGTGGGCCCGCCGGGATTTGAACCCGGGGCCACGGGGACCCGAGTCGGGCGCCGGACCCTTCCGCGGGGCTGCCGGCGTACCCCGCATCCTAGTCCAGGCTAGACGACGGGCCCTATCGCCGTCATACGGCGTCACTTAAGGGATTATTAAGTTTTTGAGGCCCTCACGATATTACTTCCCCCGCCGAAGGTCCTCGCGAGCACAGATGGTAGAAGTGATCAAGTTAAGCGACAGGCCCAGCATTTTCGACAAGTATCCGAGGGTGAAGGACGACCTCAGAAACGCCTTGAAGAGGGGAAGCGTAGTGGCCGTCGGAGACCCGAGGGGGTTGACGGAGCTCGCGAGGGAGGCCGGAGAGTCCTTCTGGTACCGGCTCTTCTTGTGCCACGAGGGCTGTCCTGAGGAGGTTGTGGAGACCCTCGCTAAGTTGGCGGACCACTGGGAGGTACACTACTCCTTGAGCTTTCAGTACCCGAAGGGGAAGGTCGACCGCAGGGGAGCCCTCCAAAAGCTCGTAAAGGAAGGGTTCAAGGCTAGGATGGTCGCCCTTCCAGAAAACACCTTCGCTTGTGCGTCTCCCCTATGCAAGATGTGTAAGTCAGCGTGCCCCTCGGGCGCGATAAAGCTCAAAGAAGGCAAGGTGACGGTAGACCCAGACAAGTGTACGTCGTGTGGGCTTTGCGTGGCCGCTTGTCCTCTCTACTCCCTAGACATGCCGGGCCTCGCGCCCAACGAGCTCTTCGCGGCTATCCCTCCGGCCAAGGCCGGAGTAGCCGAGAGGATAATCCGGAGGACGCCCGAGACGGTCTCCCCCTCGGACTTCAAGGAAAGGACGCTGGTCATGTTGGGAATACCCTTGCGCGTGAGAATAATTGTTGAATACTTCACAAAGGTCTTGGGTTGGGAGTACTGCGACGATAAGGGTTGTGTCCCCCCTTCCAAGGTTGAGCCTCGACACTGCGACCACTCCCTCCCTGAGGAGGTCTCCCCTTTGGTCTTGGTAAAGATAGCTTACTCATTGGAGGACTTCTACGAAGTTGTGATAAACCCGAAGTTCTGCGACGCGTGTACTGCGTGCAGCGAGGCGTGTCCCACGCGTTCGTTGGTGCTGAGAACTCCCACTCCCGCCTTGGCCGTCTTGACCCACTTGCCAGCGGCTTGTGTGGGCTGTCACGCGTGCGTGAGGGCTTGCCCCGTTCAGAAGAAGCTCGACTCCTTAGGTTTGGGAATAAAGATGATAAGGGTTGTCGAAAGTAAGGGCGATTGTACGTGGAAAAACGTAGTTGTTAAGAATGTATTCAGACCTAAGTGCGCGGTCTGTGATAAGTTCTTGGACGTAGATGTCAAAGAATATATAAACACTATTGAAAAATTTGTCGAGAGGATTGCCCAAGGGGAGTTTAGTAACGTATTCGACGTATCCAGCTTCTTAAATAAATCAGAGGACGTACTCAGAGTAGTTTTGTGCAAGGAGTGCTACGCTAAGTACAAGCAAGGGATGTTGCCCCCTCAGACGGTGGCGAAACTCGTGTTGCTCACATTGGGTTGCGTCTACGAACAAGAGGGGGTCAGGAGGGGTTGGGAGGACCCGGTGAAGGCCTTGTGGCAGCTCACCTCCCAGCTCGAGATAGGGGGGATAAGCTACTGTAGCGAGCTGAACGCCTACAAGGCCCTGTTCGGCGGGGCCGAATTTAACCTAAGAGGAGGAACGTGGCGACGGTAGTGAGGATTGGCCGGAATAGCGGGCGCGCTAGCCTTCGATCCGGTGTGGAACGTAGCTAGGTTCGTGTACTACTCCTTGCTCTCTCTCCAGCACAGGGGCCAAGAGGAGGCGTGTCTTTACGTTTCGGACGGCGAGAAAATAGAGTGGGTCTGCGGCAAGGGTTTCGTCGACGAGGTGCTCCCCCCAGCGACCAACTTGGCGGGCTGGGCGGCCATAGGAGGTGTGTGGAGTCAACACCCGGGCTACCGGGCCTACTCGGAGGAGCCCGTAGAGGCGGCCGTGGTCTTGGACGGCAAGCTGTTTAACGCGGCTCCCTACGACGTCGCCAAGAAGCTCTCTGAACTGAAGGCGAGCGACTATCAAGGGGAGGAGCTCCTCAAAGAGCTTGTGAGGGACCTAAAGGGCGCGTTTAGCATGTTAGCCTTGACGGCCTCCGGAGAGCTCCTAGCCTACCGCTCCCCGCCGGGGCTGAGGCCGCTCCAACTCGGGGGGCTGGGTTTCGACATGGTCACCTTCGCGTCCGAGAGCAGCGCGTTCGACGTGATAGGGGCCGACCTAAAGAAGGACCTAGACCCCGGGACGGGCTTCTACGCTTCGCAGCTGTACTTCAACGAGGTCTCGGTCAACCCGAGCGAGAAGGTGGTCTGTGCGTTCGAGTACATATACAACGCCAGGCCGGACTCCGTCATCGACGGCGTCGAGGTTTATGAAGTGAGGGAGAAGATAGGCAAGAGGCTGGCCCAACTCTACCCTAGGGAGGTAGACGTAGTGGTTGGCGTGCCGGAGACGGCAATACCCTTTGCGATAGGATATTCGAAGGAAGCCAAGAAGGATTACCGTCTGGGCTTCGTCGCGACCGGAAGGAAGGCGAGGACTGCCATAAGACCAGACTTAAGTGAAAGGTTGATAGGAGTGCAATTGAAGCTGAACCCAATAAGGAGTACCTTCAAGAAGAAGAGGGCACTAGTCATCGATGACAGCGTGGTTAGGGGTTTAACTTTGAGGACCGTGATACAAACCTTAAAGAGTAAGGTGGGGGCTGTGAGCGTGGACGTGCTAGTAGGAAGCCCGAAGATAATAAGCCACTGCCCTTATGGAGTGGAAGTGCCTCCTACGGACCAGCTGATCGCTGCTAAGATGGACAACGAAAAAATCGCCGAGTATATAGGAGCTAAGAGTATAGAATGGCTCCCGCCCGAAGAGCTGGAAAAGCTAATACCTCTCAAGGCTTGTATGGGCTGCTTCACCGGGAGGTACCCGTTGAGCGGGGAATGATTTTAATCAACATCACCTCGTTAGACATCCTCCCTAGGACCCTCCCGCTTAAGGTAGTCATTTCTAAGCTGCTACGGCTCTGCGTCAGAACCATGTATTTCAAATCGAACTTAGATGTAGCGTTCAAGAATACCTTAGCTCCGGTTTTCAACGTCCGCTCCACTGACATATTCAGCGTGCACGAGCTGCCGTCACAGCGCAACCGTTCCTTCAGCTTTTCTAGTGTCTCGTTCGTAAGGAACACTAAAGACATGTCTTTTCTAAACTTCACTATCGATGAAGTTGTAAGCTTCTTCGTCTTACCGTTAAGAAGCGTTATGTTAGCGTTAATAGTCATATTTACATATATTGTATTATCAGTGGTGTTGAGGTAGGTATAGGTTATGGTACCATCGATCTCTTTCCCCCTAAGGGAAAGCAAGCCGGAGGCCTTCACGTGGTACATGTAAATCAAACTGAAGCCTGGTGTGGACCACGGTTCGGCGGCCACAATGACGGCGAGCGCGAGCAAGGCCGGGAGAGGCTTCAAACCCCTAGCACCTTCTGGGCAATATCGTTGAAAGTAAATAACAGTGTTTTCCTCTAACCAAATAACCTTCTCTTCCAAGCCCCGTAGGGAGGCGTGGTGCGTCGTAGGAGGAAGATCCCGCTTACGGTAGACGATATTATGACCACACCGCCCTTGGTAGTTAGTCCGGACGAGAGTGTTGTTGACGTTGCCAAGAAGATGTTGGAACACGGCTATGGTTCGGCTTTGGTGATAGAAGACGATAAGTTGGTAGGCATTGTGACCGAGAGGGACTTGTTGTACGCGTTAAGCGAAGGCGAGGACGGGGTCAAGCTCAAGGCTAGTGACGTAATGACCGAAGACCCAATAAGTGTTAAGGCTAAAACGGATATAATGGAAGCAATAAAGATAATGAAGGATGCAAACGTGAGGCACTTGCCGGTGGTGGACGATAAGGGGAGGCCGGTCGGAGTGGTGGCTTTCAGGGACATACTGGAAAGCTTGCTGTTGCTCCTCCACTTCTTCTACTGCTAATAAAGGCCCCTAGTGGATCGTTTTTGTGTGCGAACATTGATAAAGATCGGAAAGGTAAGGGCGCTCTTGCTGCCGATAGACGCCCCTACCTTAATCTACGACAAGGTCAGCAAGAGGGGGGACGAAATACTGGCCACGTTAGTCCTCTACGAGTTCGGGTGGGAGGTAGGCTCTCGCATAGCCTCCTCCGCCTTCAAGAAATACTTCGAGCCCCGCGAAGCGTTAGAGAAGGTGCCGGAGCTGGTTAGGTGGATAGGCTTGGAGGCTGAGAAGGACGACGAAGAGATCGTAGTTAGGGACGCGCCCGGCTTCAGCTACGGCTGTCCTTTCGAGAGGGGACTGGTGGCCGGAATGATGAGCGGGCTCTGCAGAGCCCCTTGGGACGCTTCCGCTAGGGTCGAGGGAACTGATTGCATTATCAAGCCCCGCGTTAGGGGTGTGGGCACGGAAGAGGTTAACAACGTTGGTGAAGGAGTGCGCCACAGGATACAAGGGGAAGATACTTTATAAGGGAGAAGTGGTAGAGGCGACCCTCCTCGCCGAAGGGGAGCGTTTGGTCGTGCGCGGTCCCTCAGCCCCTTGCAACTGCGACGCTTGCCTGGAGATGAGTGGAACCGTTGCCTTACCCGGGATGGTCGACGCTCACGTGCACACGAGGGGACTCATGCTATCCTACAAAGAGGACCCGTTGACGGCTTCCCGCGCGGCCCTCAAGGGAGGGGTGGTCGCGGTCGCAGACATGCCGAACACTTTGCCGAGAATAAACAATTTAGAAGCGTTGAAGAGACGGATTGAAGAATTTAAGCGGCATTGCTTGGTCGACTGTTACCAGTACGCCGGGGTCCCGGAAGAGCCGGAGGAGCTGAGGGCCATGTCCAAATACGTGATCGGCGTTAAGGTGTACCCTGAGGACTATTTCAAGCTGCGCGCCCTGAGGGGGTACGAAGGCTTGATAGTGGTTCACCCAGAGCACCCGGCTTTCGTCAAGGAGAGCCCGGATCCGGGCGAGAGAGGGCTCTCTAGGTCTCCATTCGCCGAACCAGCAGCCGTAGAACTGTTCAAGGAGTTCTCGAAGGTTCACTTTACCCACGTGAGCACCCCCGAGGGGGCTAGAAAAGTCAAAGAGATGGGATTCACGTTCGACGTAACGCCCCATCACCTACTCTTGAATAACGAAGTAGAAAAGGAAAAGGGTTGTATTGCCAAGGTAAATCCCCCTCTGCGGGACGAGGCGCGGAGGGACATGTTGTTCGACATATTCGTTAACGAGGACGTAGTGATCGTCACGGACCACGCCCCACACGCGCTCTGGGAAAAGGAGCTCCCGTTCTACGAGTGTCCCCCCGGCTTCCCCGGGCTGGAGACGGCGCTGCCTTTGTTGATAACCTTGTACAAGAGGGGCATAATTTCCCTTAATAAGGTAGTGAAGAGCTACTCTGAGCTCCCCGCGAAGCTGTTGGGCCTCTGGCCGGAGTTAGGGAAGCTGGAGACGGGCTCCTTGGCCTCTTTCGTTGTTGTGGACTTGAACGAGAGGAAAAGGGTGGAGCCATGGGAGTTCGAGTCCAAAGCTAAGTACAGCCCCTTCGGGGGCATGGACCTCTGGGGAGAGGTGGTGGCCACGGTGATCAGGGGAAAAATGAGGTACTTTGGCGGAAACTTCTATTATTGAAGTTACTCCTTCTGCTTTTTCCTATCCGGCTTCTCCTCCGGGTTTATGCCGGCCAGTGTGAGGGCGACGTCTTCCATATCCTCGAGCGGGTAGAACCTCCTCATCCATATCCTCTGGGCCTCTGGGCTCCCGGCTCCGTGGACGCTCTCGATTAAGAATTCTACGCTCAAGGTGAGGTTCTCCAGTAAGCGGAGGACGCGGTGCCTCCACTCGGCAGGGTAGTCGGGCAAGCACTGTAAGTACTGCTGTAGGTACTTCCCTATCTTCTCGTGCATTAAGTCCTTGTAGGAGGGCAGAGTACCTATCAGGCCGCCCGCTATGTCGTGGGCCAGCCTGGCTATCTCGTAGGGGAACCTGGTTACCATCTGTTTGGTCACGTTTGCCTTCATCTGGTCGACGTAGTAGGTGCCGGAGGCGGCCTTCTTGCCCTCCCAAGCGGCGGCGAGCCCGCCGGCGTGCATGGCTTCGGTGAGGAATATCATTTCGGTTATCTTCTCTTTGATGTGGCACTTATTGGCCACGCCCATCTGTTTCGCTAAGTGGTAAGCACCGCCTATTATAACGTCCGCCAAGCCAGGCTTGCAGCCGCCGTAGGCTTGTCTGTGGTAGCTAGAGAATATTTCTACCAGCTCTGCAGCGAATTGATACTCCCTAAACATGAATACCCTCTCCCACGGAACGAACACGTCGTCGAAGATTACTATGGCCTCGGCGGGGAACACCCCGGGGAGCGCGTCTACGTTGGGTTCCTCGAACCTCCTGGTGTCGTTCGTGTACCTCCCCACGACCAAGGTAACTCCATCAGCGTCTATCGGTACGGCGAAAGCTATGGCGAAGTCCTTGTCCTTCTCGGTCATCGATCTTGTGGGCATTACTATCATTTCTTCGCTAGCTATGACCCCCGTTATGTTTGCCTTCGCACCCCTTACTATTATCCCTTCGTCAGTTACTTCCTTCACGTGCACATACACGTCTTTGTTGGGCTGTTCGTGGGGCCTCAGAGATCTAACTCCTTTGGCGTCGGTCATCACTCCGGCCAAGGCGATGTCTTCCTTCTGTACGTATTTAAGGAACTTGAGGAACCTCTCGTAGTAGCTGCCGAAGTGCTCGAAGTGCTCCGGCCTCTCGCCCTTCTGTTCGTACCACTTGTCTATATCGTAGGAGATTATGCTTATGGTGTTTATCGCGTCCCAGCCGACGCACCTCTGGAAACATGAGCCGGCCTTATGGGATAGCTTCCTGAAGTACTTAACCTTGATGGCCAAATCTTGCGGGCTCTGGTGGATGTGGTTGAAGCGGTTTATCTCCTCATTTATAAAAGGCGAGTGAGCCTTGGCTAAATGAATTCCCATCTCTTTATCATAGAAGTATGGGTCCCACGGGGCCTTGTAGGTCCACTCGAAAGCCTTGACGGCCGGTAGCGTGAACGGATGCTTGGTTACGTCGTCCACCTCTTCTCCCAGGACGTAGATCTTGGCTCTCTTGCTCCTCTCTCTAAGAGCGCTTATGTATTCTTCTGGTTTACGAAGCCCCATTGCTGTCGCCGCTACCAGCTGAGTACTTAGCGGTAAAAGGGGTTTGGCTCAGAAAGGCCAACCCTCCTCACCTATCGGTCTGACGTGCAAACCTCATCGCCTTGAGGCGTAGGCTACAACGGGCAAGAGCCTCCAAGGCTCCTCTATCTTTCCTATAAATATCTCCTCGCCGCCGTCCACTAGGAACTTCGAGTCGCCGCACTTAGCCAACAGTACCCCCTCGGCCTCGCCCCCCTCGCAGTGCCCCTCGAGGGCCCTCGCGGCCGGGTGCCACGGTTTGACCACCTCAATCTCACCCACTTTCCCCTCAAGCCCCCTCAAGCGCCTCCCCTTCCCCTTCCGGAACCCCGCCTTCCTCGCGACCCCCTCCACCCAGTCGGGCCAGTCCTCGACCTCCCACCCCAGCTCCCAACCCTCAAACCAGAAGTACTCAAGGGCGACACACGCCCCTAACTCTAGGAGGTCCTCCTCGTAGGCTACGAGGCTGCCCGGAGGGACGCTCAATAAGAGCCTCTCAGCCCTGCAGTAGGCCTTTACCACGAATGGCGAAGAAACTAAGTACGCCTCCTTGCCAGCGACGAGAGAGTAGAACTTCTCTTGTAGCTCGAAAAAGTAATTGAACGGGAGTATCAGCGCGCTGGGAGCACCTTTCACCTTCCTTTACCCATTATCCTGTAGACGCACGCCTCTTCAGTGCACTTAACGCTGGCCCGAACGGCGCACGGGCACGTCAAGTAAATCGTAACGTATTCCTTCACCCTCTTACTCTCTTTGGGTTTGCACCCGACCTCCTCTAAGGCGTCGAGTATCTCGCCCACACGCACCTTAGGCTTTAATGGAATCACCTTGCTCAAGATTCTAACGTCCGGAAGACACAGCTCGCCTACTAGAGTGTTCTCGTCGGGTCGGGTGTACATGAAGTAACCCTTGGGTTTGCACGGAGGGGAGCGCGGGTCCTCCACCGGAACTTTGTACTTAAGGCAGTACTTGAGGAGCCTCGAGTAGTATATACATTCTTCGCATGTAGAAACTTCGTTAGGGAACTTCAGTAATACCATTTCGCGTCCCGTAGGCTTCCTTCGAACCAGCTCTAACAAGGTCTTCGAGTCTAGGCCTTTAGGAATTTTTTCAGCCTCTCCTCGGGCCTCCCCTTTAACAGCTCTCCCCTCACTTGAACTCTCTTCCCGCTGGGAAGATCTAAGATGAAGATGCCGAGCTTTTGTACCTTCACGACCTTCTTTCCTTTATCTATTAGAAGAAAAGATTTGGTCTCGCCCACTATGCGACCCCTCAACCCCTTCAAGGAGGGGTCGGGGTGCGTTACGACTTCGATCAAGAGACCTACTAAGTTGTGGTAAATGACGTTCTTGGGACTGTGTTTCACTGTTTGCCCCTTCTCAAGCCCATTTCTTCTTCTCTATTTATTGTGAGTATCCGAGCAATGGTCTTCTTGATGTTCCTGATCTTTGCCGGGTTGTCTATGTGTCCCATTTTCGCTTGATACCTTAGCTTTATTAACTCGCTCTTCAGTTCCTTCAGCTTCTGTTCCCTCTCTTCTCTACTCATCTTTCTTATTTCGCTGGGCTTCAAGGTAGTCATTGTGCCTCACCCCCGCCTTGTTGGGCCACTTCTTCCAACGTGGGGGCCTCGGGCTGGGACTGTTGCATTTCCTCCCTTATCTTCTGGATCACTTCTTGAACTTCCTCTGGTTTCTTTATCCTGACTTCGTCGTCAGGCCTCTCCTCTTCGCTCTTCCTCGATATGATAACCTCCACGCCCTCTACGCCTACCTTGAGTAAGACGTGAGCTATCGCTCTGTCCGTCAGCCTGACCACTTGGTTCCCGCTCTTGTAGACCTTGCCCGCTATGTACTTCTCGAAGCGCGCCCTCTCTCCTCTTAGCTTGCCGGAGACCTTTACTTGAGCCCCTATAGCGCCGGCCCCCATTATCCTCCTAAGCGTGGTATAGGCCGCCCTTCTGAAGTGGAAGCCTCTCTGGAGGGCGTTCGCTAGCCTGAAGGCCATGACCCTTGCATCGAGTTCGGGCTCTTCAACCTTTACGACGGTTATCTGGGGGTTGGGTATTCCGAACCACTCTTCCAAGACCTTAGTTATTTGTTTGATGGTCTGTCCCCTTCTACCTATTATCGCGCCCGACCTCTCCGCGTATATTACTACTCTCGTGCCCATGGGGGTCTTCTGCAGATCCACCTTGCTGTATCCTACGCTGTGGAACTTGTGTGCTAAGTACTCGTCAACTTTGACTTGTATGAGGGACTGTTCCAAGAAGTACCTCTTTATGTTCTTTTTGGTCACACTCATCTCACTCCACCTCCTCCACTATCACCTCTAAGTGCGTCCTCCTCTCGAACTCGGGCGTGGCCCTTCCGAAGGCACGCGGCATCCACCTTTTAATTGTCATTCCCTTGTGGGAGGCTATGTGCACTATCTTCAACTTCTCTACCTCAAGCCCCTTGAACTCCGCGTTCGCCTCGACGTTTTTCAGCAGCTTTAGGAAGTACTTGGCTGTTTTCACAGGGTACCTTCCCATGGGAATCCCGTACTTATCGGCCAACCCTCTCTTGTGGGCTACTTTCCCGTGGTACCTCCTGTACGGCACGGCTTCTTCCATCTTTATCACTCTCTCCAGATACGCTTTGGCCTCGGTTAGCTTCATTCCCCTTATCACCCTCGCCAGCTCCGTGGCTTCCTTGGGTGAGATCGGCGCATCCCACATCATCGCTTTAGCGGTCTTCTCCGGGTTCTTCTCAGCTATATCGCTGGAGTAGTGCCACGTAGGCACGGTTCACACCTCACTTGGCGGCTACGAAGAGGCTGCTCCTGGTGGCCTTCAGCCCGGGCTCGCCGTGTTTAACGACGGCGGTCGTGTGACTGAACTCTCCCAAGTAATGACCTATCATCTCTGGCGCGATCTTAACCGGTACGAACTCCTTACCGTTGTACACCTCTATCGTTAAGCCGACCATTATCGGGAGTATAACCATATCCCTGACATGCGTCCTTATCTTAACCTTTTTGCCTTTTTCTATCTCCTTCCTTGCCTTCAATACCTTCTCCAGAAGCCTCCTCTGGGCGTCAGTGAAGCCTCTCTTCAAGCTCCTCCTCTGCCTGGCCGGAAGCAACTCTATGAAGTCGTCCAAGGGCATTTCTAACAGCTCCTCTAAAGTCTTCCCACGGTACCTGAACTTCTTCCACGCAGTCGGCACTTCCAAATTTCGATACCCCGCGGTCCTCCGGGAAGATTCTAATAAAGCTCAATTCTCTTTTTCGAAATTGTGACTGGCCCCTATGATAACGGGTTAACACACGCCGCTCAATCTCAAAACTTCCTTAGCTAGCTATCTAGAAGACGGGATGCTTAGTGGTAGCGTTCGATGTTGATAGAAAATATAGGGACGACGAGGAAAGCGGCATAGAGGACGTCGAACTACTCAAGAGAAAGATAAACAGGTTAACAAAGGAAATTAAAAGGCTTAAGTCTGAGTTGGAGTATTGGAAGGGAGAGGTCAACAAGCTGACCAACCCGCCACTCATAGAGGCGACGTTACTCGACCTCTTGCCCGACGGGAGGGCCATCGTTAAGTCTAGCGCCGGCCCGGTATTGGTCGTGGAGGTTAGCTCCCGCGTACCCAAGGAGATGTTAAAACCCGGCATAAGCGTGGCGGTCAACCAGAGGGGCTCAACCGTAGTGGACGTGCTAAAAGGGCTGGAAGACCCGTATGTGAAAGCAATGGAAGTTGTAGATCGTCCAAAGACTAGGTACAGCGACGTGGGAGGTTTGAAGCAACAACTGGAAGAGGTTAGGGAAGTCGTCGAGCTCCCTTTGAAGAACCCAGAGATGTTCAAGGAGATAGGAATTGAACCGCTGAAGGGGGTCTTGCTTTACGGTCCGCCGGGCTGCGGGAAGACCTTGATAGCAAGGGCGGTGGCGGGCGAGGTAGGAGCGACCTTTATAAGGGTGGTCGGGAGCGAACTCGTCAACAAGTTCATAGGCGAGGGAGCTAGGATAGTTAGAGAAGTCTTTAACATGGCTAGGAAGAAGGCACCCAGCATAATATTCATAGATGAGATAGACGCCATAGCGGCAAGGAGGATAGAGATGGGCACTTCGGGCGAGAGGGAGGTCCAGAGGACGCTGATGCAACTCCTAGCGGAGCTTGACGGTTTCGACCCGTTGAGTGGAGTAGCCGTCATAGCAGCGACCAACAGGTTGGATATATTAGATCCAGCGATTCTAAGGCCTGGACGGTTTGATCGAATAATCTACATCCCGCCGCCCGACAAGAAGGGCAGGCTTGAGATATTACAAATCCATACAAGAAACATGAAGATGGGCGACGACGTGGACTTAGAGAAAATCGCCGAAATTACCGAAGGGGCTACCGGGGCAGACTTAAAGGCGATAGTCACGGAAGCCGGTTACAACGCGCTCAGGAACAAGAGGAAGTACGTAACTATGGAAGACTTCATAGCTGCAGTCGACAAAGTTATGAGAAAGAGGGCCGGCGCGAACTACCGCGTCCACGGTAAGGAAGCAGCGTCCATGCAGATACACACCATGTAGCAAAACTTATTAACTCAGTATGGAAGCTGATGAACGGCGGGGAGACCTAGCGGGGTAGGGCAGCCTGGTAGCCCGCGGGGCTCATAACCCCGAGGTCGGTGGTTCAAATCCACCCCCCGCTACCATGCGGGGCCCCGCCACCACCCTCAAACCTTCCTCCCGAACGATCGCTCTCATCCTCGCCAACCCGTTCGCGAGGCTTCTAGAAGTTCCTGAATCCCCGCGCGGGTCCAAGCTCCTCATACTTTAATTTTAATTCCTACGAACCCGCTGAGCGGGAGCTAATGCTTTGCGAACTAGAGCGATGCTGACAAGCAAGGGGTTAAGGGCAGCAGAGATCTTGCTGAGGCCGATGTACAAACTCTACGAAAAGAAGCTTGAGGTCGAGATAAGCAAGGACCACTTGCCGAGCCACGTAGCCATAATTCCAGACGGAAACAGAAGGTGGGCTCGAATGAGGGGGCTGCAAGAGTGGTTGGGACATAGAGAAGGCTACAAGAAGATGAGAGAGGTCTTGCTATGGCTGTTAGACCTAGGAATAGAGGTAGTAACGGTCTTTGCGATGTCTACCGAGAACTGCACGCGGAGGAGCCCAGAAGAGAGGGAGAAGCTTTACGAGTTGATCGCCGGCGGGCTGAGGGAACTCGCCAAGGATGAGATAGTCCACCGCAACAAGGTCAGAGTCATGGTGATAGGCAGAAAGGACTTGTGGCCCGAAGACCTCCTAGCAGCAGCGAGGGAGGCAGAGGAGGTTACGAAACACTACAACAAAAGAGTAATCAACATCGCCGTGTGCTACGGGGGACGCCAAGAAATAGTTGACGCGGTGAAGAAGATAGCTTGGAAGGTGAAGCGAGGGGAGTTGGAGCCGGACCAGATAGACGAGAACGTCATAACCCAACACTTGTATACGGAGAACTTGCCGGACCCTGACTTGATAATAAGGACCAGCGGGGAGGAGAGGATAAGCAACTTCTTGTTGTGGCAGTCAGCTTACAGCGAGCTCTACTTTGCCAATATCTACTGGCCAGAAATAAGGAAGATAGACATACTGAGGGCCCTCAGAGACTACCAGCGGAGGCAAAGGAGGTTCGGGCGCTGATGAAGTATGAAGTCGGCTAGGGGGGCCGTTCTCGCTCATCCCTCGCGACCCGGACCAACTCCTCATCCCGTGGAGCCGAAGCCCCCCGATCTCCCGTCGTTGGGAGGGAGCTCCTCTACCTCTACAGGCTCTAAGTAGGCTACCGGAATTATAATTATTTGTGCGAACCTTTCACCCTTCTTGATAACTATTTTATTTCGACTCAAGTTCGTAACAACAACTTTGACTTCCTCCCGATAACCCGGGTCTATCACCCCTGCCAAGGTGTGCAACCCCTTCAACGCTCTGGATGAGCGCTCCCTGATGAGGCCGACGAAGCCCTTTGGTATGGCCACAGCTATACCGGTGCGGACTAGCTTAACCTCCCCGGGCTCCACTGCTACCTCCTCCAGCGCGTAGAGGTCCAAGCCGGCGTCCCACGGGTTAGCCCTCTTCGGCACCGCGGCGTGTTTCTCCAACCTCTTTACGGGCAACAACTCGCCCACCCCCAGCTAGCCATTCCTAGTAGCGGTGAGTGAATAAGCGACTTTTTGACGTAACGGGGGTTGGCTTCCTCAGCGAAAAGGCGAGAGACCCTAGTGCTGTTCTCCCCGTTGTCGATCGTTGTATCCGACAATCAGCCGCGAGGGCGATCGCGTTATTTACCCCTGGAGTGCGCCGGAGGCGGGCGCGCCAAGCCAATATCGGCCCCGAACTTGTTCTGGGCGGCTGTAATTATTACGTCGAACGGGTACGCGTGTTTTCCTTATTTAACTTTGAACAGCGAATCCACTGTTATACTTCCCTTTTCGTTGAGCTCGTCGAGCGCGACGTCGTCACTATATAGACCGGGACCCTCACGCGCGTCGGCAAGCCACGCGAGCAAGTTTAACCCCCCAGGAGGGCCGAGCGGGGGCCTATTCGGTGCTTTATCATGAGAGTGGCCGTGGTGGGGGCAGGGTTCTCCGGCCTCGTCTCCAGTATTTATTTAAGCAAGGTAGCTAACGTGACGCTTTTCGAGGAGCACGACGAAGTTGGGGTTCCCGAGCATTGCACCGGGATCGTCTCAGGAGCGGTGTGGGACACCTTGTCCTCCTTCGTTAGTTCGGACGTTATTGAAGGAACGTTGGACGAGTTTTTCTTAGGTCTCCCGGAGGGCGTGGGGTTAACCCTCAGGGGGCCTAAGGGCTTCGCCGTAAAGCTCCACAGAAAGAAACTTGAAGAGGAACTATTGGAGAGGGCACTTGCGGACGGCGTTAAGTTCGTCAAGAAGCTGGTCCTCAGAGTAACTCCAAAGGGCTATGTTGACGACGAGATGTACGACGGAGCGGTGATCGCCGAGGGGTGGAGGGCTGAGCTCTCCGCCAGGCTCGGCATCGCCGCTAAGCCCCGCAGAGTTTACGGTTTGAACGTCGAGGTTGTAGGGAGGACCGCCCAGCCCGGCAGAACGGAGGTTTGGTTCGACAAGGAGCTGGCCCCAGGCTTCTTTTCTTGGGTAGTTATGCTCGAGGGGAAGGCCGTCGTTGGCACGGCGGCGACTAGAGGCTACAACGTAAGGGCCTTGGTTAGGAAGGTGCTGGAAGTGGCCGAGAGGAGGGGGTTGGTCAAAGGGGAGGTGAGGAAGGAGTACGGGGGCGTAGTTCAAACGGGCCCACCCTCCTTAACCCCTTGCGTCTCCAAGGTCTGCGCTACGGGCGACGCGGCGGGTTTGAACAAGCCGGTGACCGGCGGCGGCCTCTACCCCTCGCTTTACGTAGCCTCGCGTTACCCCTCAAACGCCGACAAGATGGTTAGGGCTTATAGCAAGATAGTGCCTAGACTGTTGGCTGAAACGGCGCTTGCCAAGGCCCTCCACAACGCGCCGCAAAGGGCTTACGTTAAGCTATTCAGTGCTTTAGACGGAGAAGTGCTGAGGGTTGCTGAGTACGACAACCACTTGAAAACCTTGACCGAGCTGCTCCGCGATAAGAAGGCCTTTAAGCTGCTCAAGGCTGTGTTGAGAGCATTCTACCCTTTGTAATGTATCTCGATTACGTCCCCGTCGAGGACCTTGTGGTCCAGTCCAACCCTCTCTCCGGGATACTTCGCCGAGGGCCCCCAAACCTTCGCGAACTTAAAGCCCTCGAGCATCTTGGAGTGTATTGAACGTGCCACGTCCTCCACCGTTGCCCCCCTCTTCAAGACCAAGGGTTTGTCTGCCTTCGGTCCGTTGGGCTTCTTAGTGTACACCCTAACTAGGTCTAGGACTTTGAATATCGTGGCTCCCAACCCTTCCAGTCCCTTGCCCTCCTTCGCCGAAACCACCAACACAGGCGCCTCTCCGTCGTAGGTGGAGATAAACTCCTTTGCCTTTTCCTCGCCTCCGGGAACGTCGACTTTGTTCAGTATTATTATAGAAGGCTTGTACTGGTTCGTTCCCAATATCGCTTTTTCGACGTCGTCGAGAGTGACCTTACCTACTAGCTTCACGGTGGCGCTGTGAATTCTGTACTCCCTCAAGAGCTTCTTGACATCCTCTACGTCGCCGTCCACTAGCTCGCCCATGATCGCTACCTTTATACCTCCAGCCCTCTCTTTGGTTATCTCGACCGTTCCTTCAGGCTTCTTCAAGCTAATTCCGCTGTCTTCGAGGAGGTTCTTTAAATAGTTATATTGTTTAATTGGATTCAAACTCAAGTCCAATACAAGGGCAACCAAGTCTGCGTTTCGGACTAGCCCCACGCTCCGGTGGATCCAGCTTACCCCGGGCGCGACGCCGGGCGCCTCAACTAGCTGGAACTGGACGTCATCGAAGGGCAGCATGCCCACTGCCGGCACTAAGGTCGTGTACGGCCTCGGCGAGACCTCTACCTTGGCTCTGGTCGTCGTCGCTATTATGCTGCTCTTACCGGAGTTGGGGATCCCAAAGAGAACAACTTGGGCCGCACCCTCCTTCTCAACAACAAAGGGATTCTTGCCGCCCCTTCTTTTCTTCTTCTCCGTCTCCAGTTGATCCTTGAGCTCAGCCAGCCTCCTCCTGGCCCAGTACAGGAGGTTCTCTGCTCCCTTGTGCTTGGGGGCTACCTTCAAAAACTCTTCCAAGGCCCTTATTTTTGCTTCGACGGTCTTTGCCTCGGAATATTCCGCGAGCTTCGCTTGGGCCTCGGGCGTTAAGTTGGCCGGCATGGGCTTCCTCCTCCCTTGCTTGTAGAGTAATAATAAGTCGAAGGCCGCCACTTTTTGGTTCTGTTAAGATCTTTGACCCACACAATTCTCAGCTATGAATACTATAGTGGTGGGAAAGTAGTGGTAAGCGGTGAACAAGTCTTGATTTCTTCCCGACTAAAAGAAGCGAAGGAAAAGGAACCCCTTGAGACAGAGAACTTGTTCGTGATGATGTATACAGAGATGAAGAGGGTGATGAATACTACCAATGCGTTCTTGTATAATATAGCCAAGGCGTCTGCTAAGAAGCTCGGCAAAGAGATGAAAGGTTGGGTGGGGAATCCATTGTACTTCACTGCTGACTATTTGGTGAACAACGGTTTTGCAAAGAGTATAGAAGTTGATGAAAAGAGGATGGTTATCAGGGGCAAAGGCCTCATCTTCGGCTCCCGCTTAAAGAGCTCCGAGCCGGCGGACGCTATGGTCGCGGGCATAATAGCTGGCCTCTTGGAAGGCCTTACCGAGAAGAGGGTCGATGTGAAGGAAGTGGCTTGCGAGGCCAAAGGAGATCCTTATTGTGAGTTCAAGGTCTTCATTAAGTGAGCCTCTCGAGGTACCTTATAGCCCCGTCCGGCGCTACCGTTGCGACCCTCAAGCCCTCCTTCTCCAGCTCCAACGCAGCTCGGACGTTGGCGCCGGCGCTCAAGCCGGCCAAGAGGCCCTCTTTCGAGGCGAGCTCCCTCGCGGTCTGCACGGCTTCCTCGTCGTCCACCTCTATTATTTCATCTATTACGTCCTTATACTTTTTGATTAGTTTGCTGACCGGCATAGCGGTTAGTCCCTCTATTACGTGGTTGAGCCTCTCGCCTTCAGAGCCGAAGAAGTTGGCTATCTTGGTCCCCTTGGGAACTACGGCGACTACCTTAACTCCCTTAAGTTTTTCCTTTAGGAACTTTCCTACGCCTATTACCGTTCCTCCCGTGCCTACCCCCGCTACGAACGCGTCGAGGCCGTTCATTAGCTCTTTTGCTTGCTTGAGCACCTCCGGCCCAGTAGTCTCGTAGTGGGCCCTCACGTTTGCTTCGTTTCTGTACTGGTCGAGCATAACCCACCCGTTTTCTTCGGCCAACCTCCTCGCTAAGGTGTAGTGGTGTTCTGGGTGGCCTAGGGGCACACCGGCCTTAGAGAAGATCACCTTAGCCCCCAATAGTTCCATCATTTTCACTTTTTGCTTACTTGTTGTTTCTGGAACCACGGCAACCATTTTGTAGCCTCTGGCGGCCGCGAGCATGGCCAGCGAGAGCGCGGTGTTTCCCGATGAGGGCTCGATTATAGTAGAACCGGGCTTCAAGACGCCCTCTTCCTCTGCTTCCTTAATCATGTATAGGGCTGGCCTGTCCTTTATGCTGCCGCTGGGGTTCATAAATTCCAGCTTGACCATCACATTTCCCTTACCGCTAACGAGGTTCCTTAACAGGACGGCTGGAGTGTTTCCTACGGCATCTCCGATCCACACAATAGGCATCAACCGTCACCGCACGATGGAGGGAGATTATAAGGAGAACCTTGGGCCTTCGGAGAGGAGGAGCCCTTGTACGGCGCCGACATCTTGGGGTGTAAGGCAACTCCCGAAGAGGTAATCAATTTGTTGAAGAGATATTTGGATTTCGTAGACTACTTAGAAGGAGGGGGAGTGAAGGCTATCCAGTCTCTGGACGAGGAGGGTCCGGTGGCGGAGGTCCGGTGCACGGAAAAGGTCACTGAAATATACTTAACAACCAAGGCGCCTGAAGAATTGTGGAGGTTGATGTTCGGCGACGGGACCCTCGAGCTCCGTAAGTGCATCGGCGACGGTTACTTGAACGTTGCTAAGTCACATGTCTCGGCTAAGTTATTTGTTACTGCAGAGGGCAACAAGGGAACTTTCGAGGCCCTAGTTACGCCCGAGGGTGTAAAGGCCAAGGGAACTTGTCCCTTCCCCGGGGTGACGGAGATTGCAGTGAGGAGCGGACTCAAGTTAACTCTTTAACCATTACTATTGCGTCCTTGCCCCAAGGGTAATAGTTCTTCATCCTCTTGACTTCCGCGAATCCGGCCTTTCTATACAACCTTATCGCTCTATAGTTGTCTTCCTCTACTTCTAGATATATCTTCTTTAATCCTTTCCTCTTTGCTAACTTCTCTAGCGCCCTCAAGAGTGCAGAACCTATCCCCAAGCCTCTATACTGGGGATCGACTGCAAAGTTAAGCAAATGTAGTCTATTACCCACTTCCTTGGCCGCTATGGCGTAACCCACTACCTTCCCCTCTACTTCTGCGACCAAGCTAGTGTCTCCGTGCAGTATCACTTGGGAGAGTATTATGAGGAACGAGAATGGGTGATTGAAGGAGACCACCTCGATTTCGTATATCCTCTTAGCGTCGCTGGGATTTGGGTTCCGCAGTCTCACCCTCATAGATGTCACTCCCTAAAATCCCTTCTGTTGGGAGCCGAAGGGGGTTCAGAAGTGCCGTTCGTCAAGAGCGGTGACGTGGTGGCCCCCGGGGACCCCCTCTGCGTAATAGAGGAGTACGCGCCGGGGCCGGGGACTTACGAGGATGACGGAATAGTTAGGGCTAGCGTGCCGGGGGTCGTGAGGGTAGACGCCGTTAATTACGTGATTGAGGTAAGGGGACCCAATGCCGAGAAGAAGGTGTTGATGCCCAAGGAGGTCGTCTACGGAGAGGTTATAAGTATGAGGAACGAGTTGGCTCAGCTGAAGGTAGCCAGGAACTTTGACGAGGTCTTCAGCGCAAGGGCGTTCAGCGCGGTCCTCCATATAAGTCAAACTGGAAGGCCCGTTGAGAGCTTGTACGATGTCGTGAGGCCGGGCGACGTGGTCAAAGCGAGGGTGCTCTCTACATCGCCCTACCAGCTGAGCCTCAGGGGCCCCAGGTTAGGGGTCATACTGGCTTACTGCAGCAACTGCGGCCATCCCTTGTACAAGGTGGGCAACCAGCTCCAGTGCCCCTACTGCGGGAGAGTTGAGGACAGGCTGATCTCTCCCGATTACATACTTAAAGCCAAGCACCAGCCCAAGAAGTAAGGAAGATAATGAAAATCAGACGGTTCGTTATTAAGTGTGTTAACGAGGAAGTTTGCTACGAGCTCCTCAACAGGATAAGCGAAGAGGTGAGCACGAGGTGGATTAAGGGCGAGGTTCACGAAAATAAGTTGTTCATCGAGGCTTTAGGTCTACCCTACGAACTAAAGGAACTAAGGTACGAGATCGAAGAGCTCAAAAAAGAGATAGAGTCAGTTACGTTGCCATATACGAGGGTAAGCGTAGACGAGCTCCCCAAACTCGTCAAGGCCGCTGTCCCAACGGACGCGTTGGTCGAAGCGCTCAAGTTGATGGGCTACTCAGCAAAAGTGGAAGGGAGGACTCTGGTGTCCGACGCCCCCTTTGAGGAGGTGGCGGCCCTTGCTAGGAAAATGAAGGAAGCTATGGATTCTGACGTGGTGAGGTTCCGACTCCCCCACAGCATGAAGAAGGCCGTGGCCGTTCTGAGCGCGGTCTACGGGCTGAGCCCTAACGAGGTGGTCAACGTTATGCTACGAGAGGGCTTCCTGGAAGAGGGCGACTTCAAGTACGAACAGAGGGGGGAGTGGAGGAAAGTAATAAGGCAGATCTCAGAGCGGCTCAACGAAGAATGGTGAGGACTGTGGCTCAAGTGATCGCTAACCCCGAGGTTGTAGTCAGGAGCGACAAGGAAGTTCGAATAAGGATACCAAACGAGAGTCACACTCTAGGAAACCTAATTACTAAGCTCGCCTCTAAGAAGAAGGGGGTCACTGCGCTTTACATGGTAGAGCACCCGCTTAGACAAGTGCTGTGGATAACCATAAGGACCGACGGCTCAGTCGACCCTTACAAGGTCTTGTTGGAAACTATTGATGAAGCAATAGATTACCTAAACCGGTTCGTGAGAGAACTTGAAGAGGGGAAGTAGCGTAGCTGTCTGTTGTGGCCGAAGTCCTCTGGTAGTCCTCTCCGTCAAGGCAGGCCTAGTGGAGCACGCCTTTGTAGTGAACGACCCCCGGGAGCTCGAGGAGGACAAAAGGTTCTGGGAGGTGAAGTATCAAGACCGAGGCTGCCCCGACTTAGGCTTACCCAAGGTCGAGGTAGAGGGAAGCGTTAAGAGGTTAGCTTGTCTCTACTGGCTATCGTTGGTGGTTTTTGTCGAGCCGTAGGGCTCTCGCCTCGATCTCCCGCTTCTTCCAAGATTTGTAAATCACCTCGAACATTAACGCACCCACAGCCGTTCCAACAGAAATTCGGAAGGCTAATGGGTTAGAGAAGAACTCGTGGCGCAGTATGATTGCTGCGTTGAAGAGTAGCGTTACTAACGCTAGCGTCAGCACGGCGGAGTTCCCTCCGACCACCCTCCTCAGCTTCCAATGAGAGAGAACCACAGCGATGTACGTGAATATTAATGATACAGTAGTTACTTCGGCTACTCCTTCGAGGTTCAACGTTAGTGAAAATATCAGCGCTAAGGCTGCGGTTATGTAGAGGCCCTCCGGCTCGCCGAACCAAACCCTCCGGTCAAAGGACTCCGGCAGCTCTCCCTTCCTAGCCAACGAGTAGGCCACGTTCGCCCCTCCGTATAGGGCTGAGTTGAGCGCAGTGGAGGCAGACACTATAGCCCCTAACGTTAACAGCGTGGATCCCCAAGGGCCTATCGCCTTCTCTGCTACTACTGCCAGCGCGTGTTCCTCGGCCCTAACTATTGCAGACAGCTCTGTCGTGCCTACGGTCACTGTAGAGACCCCTAGGTAAATCGCGGCCGACACGAGCAAGCTTAGGTAAATCGCTCGGGGGACGTTCTTTTCTGGGTCCCTTATGTTCTCCGAGGCGTTGGTTATTACCCCGAAGCCTGCGTAACTGAGCAAGAACAAGCTCGAGGCAACTAGCGTGTTTAAGGCGCCTTGTAGCCCTAAGTCGGGCTTCAATAAGTTAGGGTTAATCAACCTTAAACCAAATAATATTAAGATTAACAGTACAGTCAACTTAAAGATTACTAGTACAAGTTCAGCATCAGCTATTGCCTTTGATCCTTTAAAGTTTAGAGCAACAAATATGGAGATAATCACGGCTTGAGACAAAGAAAACAAGAGGATGTTTTTCGAGAGACCGAGCATGCCTAGGGCATAACCAGCTATCGTGTATGCAAACAATGATATGGAAAACACAAAGTTAAGCCAGTACATTAAGGCCAATACACCGACTAACACGTTGTCTCCAAAGGCCTGGACGACGTACTCTATGGGGCCGGCGTTGGAAACGAACTTTTTACTTAGCGTAGAGTACGAGTAGGCTATCAGTAACGCGTACGCGGCCGAGAGGGCGAAGGCCTCGGGTAAGTTGGGCCCGGCTAGTTTGACCCCCACCCCGGTCAACGAGAATATGCTGGCACCTATTATTATCCCGACACCCAGGGCGACGGCCTCGGCAAGCCCTAGCTCTTTCATTTTGGTTGCTCCGCAGCTGCATGTCCGAACTACTTATTGGCTTTGAGCTTGCTCCTCGTAAAGCTTGTCGAGCGTCTCGAGGACTTGCTTCCAGAGCTCGTAGGCCTCCCGCCACCGCTCCTCGTCCACTTTCGCTATGGCGGCGCCCGCGTGGACTATCACCTTATCTCCGGGCTTAACGTCCGGCACTAAGGTTAAGTCCACTATAGCCTCGTTGCCGAACACGTCCACGGCGGCTGTGCCATCCTCGTACACTTCCTTCACGGTCGCGGGTATGCCCAAGCACATGACTCTTAGAGCCCTCGGCTGGCTCTCTGGATGAGCGTTAATTTGGTTTTCTTTGTTTAGCTGAGCGGGGCTAGCTTGCTAGATGACTTAAGAGACTACTTGAACTTACTCGACGAAAAGGGGCTACTGCATAAAGTTGAAGTCGAGGTGGACCCCGTAGAGGAGGTCCCTGAGGTCCTCAGAAGGCTCATGTGGAGAAGGTTCGACAAGGCCGTTCTCTTCGAGAGGCTTAAGGGTTACCCCGACTGGAGGGTGGCCGGTAACCTGTTCGGCTCAATGGACTTGATAAAGTTAGCCTTGGGGAGGGAAAGGCTCGAAGAGATCGGAGAGAAACTCGTAGCGCCGTTCAAGGCCTCCGGGAGGCGTAGCTTTGGAGACAAGGTCAAGACATTAATGGAATTCATAAACATAGGGAAGTATTTGCCCAAGAAGGTTCGCAAGGGACCCGTTTTGGAGAACGAGAAAGACCCCGACTTCTTCTCGTTGCCCGCCTTCAAGACGTGGCCGAAGGACGCCTCAAGGTATTTGACTTATGCGTTGACCGTGACAAAGGACCCCGAAAGCGGCGTCCACAACTTCGGCGTGTACCGGATAATGTTGTACTCGCCCAAGAGGGCAGTCATACACTGGCAGATCCACAAGAGGGGGGCCTCACACTACACCAAGTACAAAGAACTAGGCTACGAGAAGATGCCGGTGGCCGTGGTAATAGGCGGGGACCCCGCGACCTTGCTGACCGGGGCCCTTCCTGTTCCGGAGGGGATAGACAAGTACGCGTTCGCCGGGGTCTTGAGGAGCTCGCCCGTCAAGGTAGTTGAGGCGGGCGAACTCTTGGTTCCCGCCTTCGCGGAAGTCGTGATAACGGGCCACGTAAGGATAGGGGAGCTCGCTTGGGAGGGCCCCTTCGGCGACCACACCGGCTACTATACCCCTAGGGGCTTGTACCCGGTCTTCCGGGCTGAGCGCTTCTTCGTGAGGTCTAACCCAATATATTACGGAACGGTGGTTGGGAGGCCGCCCATGGAAGATTCCTACATAGGTAAGGCCACGGAGAGAATATTCCTACCCCTAATCAAGTGGCTCGTGCCGGAGGTGGTGGACGTAAATTTGCCTCCAGAAGGGCTGTTCCACGGCATCGCGATAGTATCCATAAGGAAGAAGTACCCTGGCCACGCGCGAAAGGTCGCGCACGCTTTGTTGGGCTTAGGCCAGATGAGCTTTACGAAAATCATAATAGTGGTGGACCACGACGTCAACGTTCACGACTGGGGCGAAGTCGCCTACGCGGTGGCTTCCACGGTGGACCCGGAGAGAGACGTGGAGATCGTTAGCAATGACGTAACTGACGTGTTGGACCACACGTCGCCTAACCCCCCTGTGGGGAGCAAAATGATAGTGGACGCTACGAGGAAGCTCAGAGAAGAGTGCGGCTATGAGTGGCCGGAGCGGAGCTCGTCGGACCCCAAGGTCTCGAAGCTCGTGGAGAGGAGGTGGCACGAATACGGCTTTTAGGTCAAAACGCCCCGCGGCCCCCATGAGCCGGAGCCGGAAGTGGTTGGTAAGGTGAGGGGACTTGTGCGGAATAGTCGCGGTGAGCTGTGCCAAACCTTGCGTTGACGAGACGGCCCTCGTTGCGGCTCTGGACGCGATAGAACACAGGGGGCCCGACGGGATGGGTTACTGGGTGTCCGAGGACCGCAAGGTCGCTCTGGGCAACGTCCGACTCGCCATAATAGACCCGAAGGACGAGGGACTACAGCCCATGTTTAACGAGGACGGTTCGGTGGGGATAGTACTGAACGGCGAAATATACAATTACAAGGAGATTCGCGCGAACTTGAAGGACAAGCACGAGTTCTTGTCAGACACCGATACTGAGGTCTTGCTCCACGCATACGAAGAGATGGGAAAGGAGGTAGTTCACTCCCTAAGAGGCATGTTCGCGTTCGTCATATACGATGAAAGGAAGGGAGAGGCGTTCGTCGCCAGGGACCACATCGGCAAGAAGCCTCTATTCTATTACCAAGGCGAAGACTTTGTAGTCCTCGCCTCGGAGCCCCCGGCGATTAAGGCGTTAGTCAAAAGGTTAAACAAAAACTTGCTTGGGGCCTTCTACCTATTCGCTCACTTCTCCCCCCTTCCGGAACAACACTTCTTCGAAGGCGTTAAGCTACTGAAGAACGGAGAGTATCTGGTAATAAAGGACGGGAAAGTAGTGAACAAGAAGAAGTACTACACGCTTAAGTTCAATAAAAGGACTTTCGACATAGTCAGTTACGTCAAGGAGCTTCATCGAGAGCTAATAAAGGCGGTGGAGTACAGGCTGGTCGCCGACGTACCGGTGTCGTTGGCCTTGAGCTCAGGAGTAGATTCTACGTTGTTAGCCTCAATAATAACAAAAGAACTAAACAGGAATGACATAAGCGCCTTCACGGTCACAGTAAAGGGCGCCGGTGAGTTCGATGAGGTTGAGCTGGCTTCTAAAGTCGCTGATGAGTTGAACCTAAACCACACAGTAATAGAGTTCAATTTTGAGGATTACGTAAAACTAACTTATGAGTTGACCAGAAAGGTGGGCCTGCCTATAACAGATCCCAGCTTGGTAATGGGATACGGAATGGCTAAGGCTGCTAGAGAAAGGGGTTACAAGGTAATAATAGTCGGAGAGGGTGGCGACGAGCTCTTCTTCGGATATCCACTATACAAGCAGATCTATGAGCACATACTAACTCTCTCCTCCCTCCCGTTGATCGACCTCCTCTTTTGGTTCCTAAAGGGAGTTAGGAGCTACTATAATGAGACCTTATGTTTCGCCGTGCTACACAGGATCGTGAGCGCTAGGGGGATGTCGCTGACTGCCCAGTGCTGCAAAGCCTTTCCCCCGGACCTCTGCGACCTCTTGCTTCTGAGCTACCGAACGCTGGAGTCCCTCTCGGCCCCGAGGAACCTAGCCGAGAGACTCCTCTCTTACGAGTACAACCAAAGGATACCGAACCATCTAAACTTGAAGGTAGACTTCTATTCCATGGCGGCCAGCGTGGAGGCCAGGGCGCCGCTACTCGATTACAAATTAATAGAGAAGGCTATGAGCTTGGACCCCTCTTGGAAGAGATATATAATGATGAAAGAACCAAAGCTTATAGGAAAGTTAATATTAAAAAAGTACTTAAACGAAGGAACCTGGAGAATGGTGACTTCGAGGAAAGTAGGGTTTGGTCAGCAAGCGAAGGAGGTCTTGATGAGGATAGCTCAAGAAGAGGCTCCGTTAAGGCTCAAGGAAAGCAAAACCTTGAAGAAGATCATAGACCCGGATATATTTAATAGGTACGACACGAGGAGGTTGTCCTTCGTCGCGTGGCAAGTGTTCTCCTACAGCGTTTGGGAAGAGGTGGTGGCGGGATGGTAAAAGTGAGCGTGGTTTACGGCTACCCAGAGGTCAAGATCGCGGGAGGCTCTTATTCCCACGTAATCAACTTAGCACAGTCAATAGCTAGCATCTTGAAGAAGAAGAACGTGGACTACGAGGTAAATTTGGTGTTTGTTGGGAGGATGTACTTGGATAGACCGAAGTTCGACGAATCGCTGAACATAAATGTGAATGCGGTGGAAATTTACAACCCACTTTACTATGAGCAAAACAAGTTGAGGAAGAGTTTCCAGAGGATCATCCGGACCACATTTAACTACTTTCCACCTCTGTTGTTATCCAAGAAGGGGTTAAAGCAACTTAAAGAGGTATTGAAGTTTAGCGACTTAATAATTAGTAGACACCCGGCAAATACGTTTATTTCGTTGGCGTACTGGTTAGCCCTACGTCTCTCAGCGCCTAGAGACGCGATCTTGGTTGACGAAAACTTCAGCGAAGGGTTGTGGGGCTTAATCGAACTTGGTGTAGATGCCTTCCCATCTAAGGTTAAGGCCATAGCTTTGCAAGCGCCATACGTCGGGCTCACCCAACTCCTCTCGTGTGCTCTCCACGACATGGTTTTCACCATATCCGAAGGGGGGTCGGAGGCCATTCTCGAGGAGCTGCCTAGACCTTTGAGGAAGTTGTGCGAGGGCAAGATGGTAGCCTTGTACCCTCCTCTGTACACTAAGATGAAGTATCCAAGCGCGAAGGAGGGGGGCCCCTTTACCTTCTGTACTTCCGGCAGTTTCTACCCTCATCAAGGCTGGAAGGAGCTGGCAAAGCTAATATATACCTTTAACGAAGCTTTCGACTTGCGCGACCAGGTTAAGTTCAAAATATTCGGAGCTTCCATAAACCTCTACCCGTTCTTCAAGAACTTAGTAGGATCGTTCAACAACGTCGAGTTCGACTACATAACTGTTAAGGAGAAACTTTACGAGGCGTACTCGCGCGAGTGCGACGCCTTCTTAGCGCTCTACGACCCCTTCAGAGCCTACAAGTTCTACGGCGCCCCCGCTAAGCTTGCGGACTATGTTCTGTTTAACAAACCCATTATACTTTGGAACAACGAAGAATACGTAAAAACACTCGAAGCTTTGACGGAGAAGTGTGATTGTGCGCTATTAGTTAACAACTTCGAGGAGCTCCTCGAGACGGCCCTCGAGTTGGTGAGGGGGGGTACGAGGGAGTGCGGGTGCGTGCTGAAAGAAAAGACCCGCAACGAGGAATTGATAGAAGAACTCATAGAGAGAGTTCTAAGTAAGCGAAGAATGCCAAGTTGATAATTATGTATACGAAGGAGAGGACCCCGAGCAGTAGGAAGAAAGTCTCCTTGAATATAAAGGGGAGCATCAGTAAGACTACCAAGGGCAAGAATGTGGCTGATGCCACTGAGACTCTCAGCAAGGGGCCGTAATGGCGTCTCCCCAACCTCGGTATCACCCCGAGGTGGATATATGCTCCGCTTAAACCCCCTTCGGGGACGCGGAATTGCAAGACAAGGCCTCGAAGGTTGCCGACCTCGCCCAGAGGAGGGGCTTCTACTGGCCGTCCTGGGAGATATATGGCGGCGTAGCGGGTTTCTACGACCTAGGCCCCTTGGGCAAGGAGTTAAAGAACAAGATAGTAGAGCTGTGGAAGGAAAAGCTGGTAAGGCCCCTTCAAAGGATAGTGGTGGAGATAGAGACACCTATTATCACACCTTACAAGGTGTTGGAAGCTTCCGGCCACGTAGAGAACTTCACAGACCCGGTGGTCGAATGCAAGTCGTGTGGGAGGAAGTTTCGCGCAGACCACTTGATAGAAGAGAAGTTGGGAATAAAGGTAGAAGGCCTCACTCCGGAAGACTTGACCAAACTCATTATAGAGAACAACATAAGGTGTCCCGTGTGCGGGGGCGAGCTGGGGGAGGTCCGTCCGTTCCTCTTGCTCTTTCAGACCCAGATAGGTCCCTATGAAGGCGACAAGGGCTTCATAAGGCCCGAAACCGCCCAAGGGGCGTTCGTCAACTTCAAGCGCGTGTACCAGTACATGAGGGAGAAACTCCCCTTCGGGATAGCGCAAATAGGCAGAGTTGGGAGAAACGAGATATCCCCTCGTCAAGGGCTGTTGAGGTTAAGGGAGTTCACAATAGCTGAGATAGAGTTCTTCCTCGACCCGCAAAACCCTGGCGAACCCCCGTTAGACTACGACGCCAAGCTGAGGCTCCTCCCGTGGGAGCTCGCGAGGGAAGGGAGGAAGGAACCCCTCGAGGTTACTGTAAGGGAAGCCTTGGAGAGGGGATGGATAATAAACAAGTGGATGGCTTATTGGATGTTGAAGGCTAAGGAGTTGTTGAACGCCTTGGGCGTGCCGGACGAGAACCAGTACTTCGAGGAAAAGGGGCCAGATGAGAGGGCCCACTACTCTTCCCAGACCTACGACCAGCTGGTGAAGACCGAGCGGTACGGGTGGATGGAGGTGAGCGGTCACGCCTATCGGGGAGATTACGACTTGAGCCGGCACATAAGGTACAGCGGAAAGGACTTGTACGCGTTCAGGAGGTACAAGGAGCCTAAAATTGTCAAGGTGAAGGTAGTAAAGTGGAACATAAAGGAGATAGGCGTGAGACTGAAGGGCAAGACAAAGCAAGTTATTGAAGAACTTAAGAAGCTCAGTCCCGAAGATATAGAAAAAAGTTTGGACGAGAAGGGATACGTCGAGGTCGCGGGCGAGAGGCTGGAAAGGGGCCTGGTGTGGGTTGAAGAAGTTGAGGAGAAGGTGACGGGCGAGAGGTTCGTGCCCCACGTGGTCGAACCGTCCTTTGGCGTGGAGAGGCTACTGTACGTCACCTTGGAGTACGCGCTGAGAGAGAAGGAAGGGAGGCTGATACTTAGCTTGCCTAGGAGGCTGGCCCCCATCGAGGCCGTAGTCTTGCCGCTTTTAGAGGAGAAACCGTTAGTCAAGAAAGCCAAGGAAGTCTGGCAGATCTTGGCCGATGCGGGATTCCGGGTGGAGTACGACGAGAAGGGCTCGATAGGGCGGAGGTACGCCAGGTACGACGAGATAGGCGTCCCGGCCGCGATAACGGTAGACTTCCAGACCCTAGAAGACAACACAGTAACTCTGAGAGACAGAGACACGTGGATGCAAGTCCGCGTGAGGGTGGAGGAGCTCCCGGCGAAGCTGAGGGCCTTCTTGGGCGGCTCCTCTATAAAGGACCTTGGGGGGCCGGCTCCTATGGGAAGATGAATGAGGGTTGCGGTTCTGCTAGTCGCGGGGAGGCTCAACCTCGAAGCTGCTTTCTCCTCAGTAAGAGTTTTGGAGGAGTTGGGGGTAGATGAAGTAACCATAGTTTACACAAACTCTGAGGGAGGGAGGACGAACTCGAGGAAGCTGAAGGAGGTTCTAGAAGAGGCAGGATTTAAGGTGGAGATGAAGGAAATTCCTAACGACTTAGAGGCTGATTTGGAAGCGAGGGTTAACAAACTGAAAGAGGTTAAGGCAGAAGTCGCTGTGGTCTCGCCCGGAGGGGCTTCCCTCGCGGCGGCGGCCTCGAGGGCGTTCAAAGCTGTGGCGCACGTCAGCTTTCCTTTCTCCTTATGGAGAGGATTGTACTTTCCCTACGTGCCCCGGCCCTTCCAGAAGGTCTACTTTCTGCCTTCAAATATCGCCAATAGGAGGTTCACAAACTACGCAGCTAGGGTAAAAATAAATTTGGATCGTTTAGGGCCTATAAGGAGGAGGGTAGCTGAACTAACCAAGAAGATTAACGAGACCTCGGGAAGTTGTCCACTAATTAAGATGGACGTTGGTGTGGGAGACCCGAAGTTGGGATCTTACGAAATAATAAAGGTCGATGTTAACCTCTGCGGCAGTGAAGAAGAGGAGACTAAAAAGGTATTCGAAAAATCGTTAAGTGCTTTGAAGAAGTTCGAGGTGTTGAGCAGGACCTCGAAGGGGTGGATGGGCTTCGACAGCTCGCTTTACTTCTCTGGTCTCCTTCCAATTAAGGTTGAGGGGTCTCAACACTCCGAATACCTCTTGGACACTTCCAGCATCCTAATAGGGGCTCTAAACCTACACAACGCCGGGCTCATCAGTGCTAAGGTCCCTAGATGTGCGCTCTACGAACTCCTACATAAGTACGAGGAAAGTATGAAGAAGCTCAAAACAAACTACTACGGCCTTCTCGCGAAATATGTAATGGAGGAGGCTAAAGCTCTAGTGTTCCCCAGCCCCACGGACTTGTGCGATAAAGCCCTTTTCCAAGTAGACGTCCTACTCTTAACTAATAAAGTTATACTGACTGAGGACTACGGCATTAGAGAGATGTGGAACCAAACGCCGTTGTCTACCTTGGCCCGCGTGGAGAGACCCCAAAGGGTGGACAAGTGGGTAGAAGCGAAAAAATTGGGTTACTATAACCTTCCCTTCGTGACTTTCGCGATGCTACAATTCTACGTAATTATGAAGTTGTTAGCAGAGGAGCTGAGCAAGAACAAAATTAAGGGCATCGAAGTGATGGGCTCCTTGACTGTCGACAACCGGACGGTCGACAGCTTCTCTGTAGGTGCTTGAATTAAATAGGCCTTTCGAAGCCCGGACCTCCGGCCCGAGGCCGCTGGCGGCCACGGGGCCTCTGGGCCCTGAGGAAGCTCCACCCTCCCCGCGGCGCCGGGGTCCCGCGAGGGACCGGGTTGAGAGCCCGGGCAACGGCACAGAAACGAGACCCCCCTCGGGGAGCCGTGAAGGGGAGGGCCCCCGGCGACGAGGGCTCTACCCGGAGCGGTGAGCCGAGGGCGGGCTGAAACGGCCGCCCCCCGGGGAGCAAGGCCGTGGGGACCCGAGGAGGGCCGCGCGAGGGTCCCAAGGGGCCGCTCAGCCAAATGCCGCCGCAGTACAGAAGGTGGGCTATAGCGGCCTCGGGCCCCCACGCCTTAAGCTAGTTTGATCGCCTCAGCCTTTGGGTTCTCGGCCACCGTTTTTAGCCAGACCCACTGCTCCTCATCGGCTCTCGGGGGCCGTGGAAGTTGATAGTGATAAAGTTAGGGGGTAGCGTAATAAGCGACAAGAAAGTACCCTACAGCTTGAACGTAGAACTGATAAGGGAGATAGGCGAGGTCTTGAGGAAGTACGCCGGCGAGTTGGTGCTAGTCCACGGAGGGGGGAGTTTCGGCCACCCTAAGGTCAAGGAAATAATTGAAAGGGGGCACACCCTCGCTGACAAGGGATTCGAAGTAATAAGGGTAATGAATTTAATGACCAATATGGTGGTCGAAGCTCTGGGAGACCCATTCGCGCCCTACTCCACCCCCTCTTTGTGGGAGGGGAGGTTAAACGCCCGTCCGCTGGCCTCGGCCGCGAAAGCCGGTTGGGTGCCGGTCCTTCAAGGCAACGTCGTCCCTCCCGGCAAGGTGGTCTCGGGCGACGAGTTGGTAGTGGAGCTGGCGAAGGAGTTAGGAGTCAAGAGAGTTGGCGTCGCGACGGACGTGGACGGAGTTTACAAGACTTGGCCTCCCAAGGGCGGGCCCTTGGAGGAAGCGAGCCCTTGCGATGTGGAAGCGAAGGGAAGCGAAGGCATAGACGTGACGGGTGGGATGAAAAGAAAATTGGAGTTACTGGAGGAGGCAGCTCGCACGGCTGAAGTTTGCGTTTTCAACGGATTCAACGTACCCAATTTCGAGGATTTCTTGAAAGGGGGCTGCCCGGGCACGCGGGTGGTGCCGTGCCGACAAGGATGAAACGTTAAAGCTTTCTCAAACCACTAGCTCCCGAAGGAAGTGGAGGAGGAAGAGGTGACCGATCTGTGGTGAACTTACTGAGGTTGCTGAAGCTCATCTTCATGCGTAAGAAGGTATCTGCAAACATCGATTTAGAGGCCGTTAAGAAAGAGAGGGTAACCGTCCCTAACGCCATAGGCAACTCCTCCCCCAAAGGAGGTATTGGAAAGACCACTATACAGCTTGAGAGCGGGGTTCAGCTCGTGCTGAGGGGCAGAGAAGTAGTCTTCATTGACTGGGACATCATGAGCCCCCGACTTTCATTAAGGTTATTGAAAGAGTTGAAGGAAGGGCCTAGCTTAGTTAAAGTGTTGATAGGCATGATGGATGTTACAGAGGCGGTCAGGGACACAGTAATTAGCGGCAGGAGGGGCTCGGTGACCGTACACTTGGTCCCGGCGGTTACGGAGGACGACGTGCCTGAGAACATAAACAAGCTTCTGGAAGAAATGAACGAGACATCAAAGGTAATTAAGATAGTCAACAAAATGAAAGGTTCTGTAGAGAGGCTCGCTAAAGAATACGACGTAGTCTTCAACGACTACCCCGTTCCTTCGTGGGCTACCTACTACACCTACCAACACTTGCTCTCTACCACTAGCTCGTGGATAAACTTGCTCTCGGATAGCAACCCGAACATGATTCAGTTGATAGCCCAACTCCACCAGAGGTACACCAAGAACATCCCCGTCCTCGGCACGATAATAAACATGGTCAGGCCAACTCCCGAGGAGTTCAACAGGGCGAAGGACCAAGCCTTGAAACTTTGTAAAGAAGTGAATGGTCGGGTGGCGATGGCCATACCGTTCGACGGCAAGCTCTACGACGTGTTCGCGGAGAGCCTCGCCTCGCCGGCCTCCCTGAACTACCCCCCTGAGTCCAGCCCAGCGTTATCTATAATTAAGAAGTTCGTAGACGTACTCGAGACGGTGGTAGAGGGTAACCCCCCGAGGGGCGAGTGCGAGATACTTTCTACTCTCTACTAGCCCGGGAGGAGGAGGGAGGTGATCTGGCTGTTGGTGGCCGTGCCCAGAAGGCTCCGACCGGGCGTCACACTCGACGAAGTTATGGTATTGATGCTGGCAATAGTATCTTTGGTGTTAAGCGTTCTCGGCTTCTTCTATATATTGAAGAAGCCGTTCGGCTGACCCCAATCCAAAAACCTCCAGCGCCGTAGATACTCTCGGGAGGAGAAATTTGAAGAAGGTACTGGTTGCCGTCGATGGTTCCGAGTACAGCAAGTACGCCGTTGAGTACGTCTCCGACCTGTTAAACAAAGAGGCGTGGGAAGTAATAGTGCTCCACGTAATCCCTAACATGGAGGAGTTCGGGATAGAGAGCGTCGCGCCGCCCTCGCTGGTCGCACAGCTCTTAGAGGAGCTCAAAGAGAACGCCAAGAAGATAGTAGAGGATGCCGCGAGGACGTTTCAAGAGAAGGGATTTAAGACCTCGACTTTGATTAAGGAAGGTCATGTGGGTAAGACCATAGTGGAGGCTGCGAAGGAACTCGACGCGGACTTGGTAGCCTTGGGTACCCGAGGCCTCAGCGGGATCAAGGCTATAATTCTGGGCAGCGTGGCCCGTTACGTAACCAACCACGCCCATTGCCCCGTCTTGGTGGTTCGAAAGAAGGGGGCTTGAAATCATGGAAGACCTCGCCAAGAAGTGGTTGGACAAGCCTTGGGTTAGGGAGGCAGACCCGGACCTGACCAAGGATTTGGGAAATGGTTGGGTCGAATGTGACCTTTGCTGGAGGAGGTGCAAGCTCCCCCCGAACACCTACGGGGTCTGTGGGGTCAGAGCGAACATTGGTGGAAAGCTCTACACTCTCGTGTATGGCTACGTGACGGCCGCCAACTTAGATCCTATAGAGAAAAAACCGCTAATGCATTTCCATCCCGGAGCTAAGGTTTTCAGCGTTTCAACGACTGGATGTAACTTCTTCTGTAAGTTCTGTCAGAACTGGGAGATAAGTCAAAGCAGGAGGGAACAGATCTATGGGAAGTACCTAGAGCCCGAAAGGGTGGTCCAGCTGGCCCTAGACTTGGGAGCCGACGGCATAAGCTACACCTATAACGAGCCGACCATATTTTTCGAATTTATGTATGACGTGGCAAAAATAGCGAAGAAACACGGATTGTTCAACACGATGGTAACTAACGGTTACATCACTCCGGAAGCGATAAGGAAGTTGGGCAACTATATGGACGCCGTAACTGTAGACTTCAAGGGAAACGCCAACAAGGAGTTCTACAGGAGGTTTATGGGAGTTCCCGACCCCGAGCCCATATTCGAAAGCTTGAAGGTAATGAAGGAGGTAGGCTGGTTCATAGAGGTGACGGACTTAGTCGTCCCGAAGTACGGCGACAAGCTAGAGGACGCTGAGAAGCTGATAATGAGAATAAAGGAGCTCCTGGGCCCCGAAACGCCTATGCACTTCTTGCGCTTCCATCCAGACTACTTGATGAGGGATGTAATGCCGACGCCCGTCGAGACTCTAGAAAAGCACGTCGAGCTGGCAAAGAAGCTGGGAATGCACTACGCTTACATAGGCAACGTCCCCGGCCACCCCTACGAACACACCTACTGTCCCAAGTGCGGCGAAGTCGTAGTGGAGAGGTACGGCTTCTACATAGTCGCTTGGAAGCTCTCCGAAGACTTCCGCTGTCCCAAGTGCGGCTTCAGGCTCAACTTCAAGGGTAAGTTCCACGGCCTTACGGGGGAGTGGTACCCTTGATCACCTCAGTGACGGTCTTTGTGGTGGCATTAATTTTGAGTTTTATTTTGTTTAAGAATAACTCTACCCTCGCGAAGGTGGCCGGACCGATCGCTCTGGCTGCCTTCTTGGCTTTGTTAGTTTATTGTGCGGGCTACTCGTAACTGGGCTCCTCAACCTCCGTCCTTCCGTCCTCCACCTTGTAGTGGAAACACGACCGGTAGCCTTCGTGACAAGCTATGAGGGAGGCTTGCCTTACCACCAATAGCACAGAGTCCGCGTCACAGTCGTAGTAGAACTTCTCGAGAACTTGTATGTGGCCGCTGGTGGCCCCCTTGACCCAAAGCTCTTTCCTGCTCTTGCTCCAGTAGTGGACTATCCCGGTCGTGAGGGTCTTTATCACAGCTTCTTTGTTCATAGAAGCAACCATTAAGACCTTCCCGCTCTTGTACTCTTGCGCCACGGCCACCACTGTTTGGTCGGGCCACCTGTAGTTCAGCTTTTCTGCAACCTTCTTGGCCTCGTCCTCGCTAACCCTCATCAACCAGTTCCACCTCCACCTCTCCGTCGTGCTGAGAGAATATGTAAAGGAAGTCCCCACCTATTACCTTTACCCAGTACGTTTCGCCGTTAACCTTGATCTTCTTAGGTTTACCGAGAAGTTTATAGAATGTCTTAGACATCTCTATAAAGTCTATATTTTCTGGCTTCGAAAAGCTGGCCACTCTGAACTTTTTCGGCAACGGGAATATGTAAGGTACACAACTCATTATATTAAACACCTCGACCTTGTTGTTGCTTGCCGCCGCTAAGGGCGAGCTTCCCCACGACAAGTCGTCCACTGGCCCGATTTTTGTGGAAACCATAGAGTTTCCGTTTATATCGAAGATCACCAAATCGGAGCCTTTGCTGCCAGCGGCCAAGTAGGAGCACGTGTCGTCGAAGTCCAACCCCCACACGTTGGAGCCCAGCCTCCCCTCCCATAGTTTCGATGGCGCTTGGGGGTTCGAGGCGTCGTATGTTATCACTACCCCCTCCCAAGTGGAGGCGGCCAAGTAGTTGTCGCACCACTTGGCCTTGTTGACTGGACCCCCTAGGTCTTCCTTCCAGACCTCTTTTGGTTTCGTCAATACGTACAAGCGGCCGTCGTGGCTGGCCACCGCTATGTACCTCTCGTCGGGCGACCAGCTTAGTCCCCACACGTTGTCCTCTGTCAAATATTCCCACATCGGTTCAAAGGAAGAATCCCTTACCGAGACCTTCCCGCCCTCTGTGCCGAGGGCTATGAAAGAGCCGGATGGGGAGAAGGCACACGAGTATATCGCCGAGTCCAAGTCTATCTTCTTAACAATTTCTCCATCAGTCTTAAAGATGTACAAAGAACCGTCGTCGTTGCCGAAGACTACTAGGTCGTTTTCTGGATGGAAAGCAGCGCAGTTGAAGCCTCTTGATGCGTCGAACCTCCAGCTCATTATAACTTTTCCCCTCTTGGTTACGACGTACGCGTGCCCTCCTTCTTCGCCCGTTCCCTCACTTCTTGGGGAGGCTTTGGACACTGCTATTGCTAACAAGTTATCCTTAGTATCTATAGAGAGGGAGCCCCCTTCCGTAAAGAAGGTGAAGTCCTTTTCTAAGTTTAATGAAAGCTTTCGCAACCCCGTTCTACCGTTTTTCGGTATCAAAGCCGAGCTTATTTTGTGGGAGGAGATTCGGTTCGAGTAACCATGATATAGTCTGACCCGGAGCTCATGTTAGGGTTCTAAACATGCTTGATGAGGGGGTAATCACTACGACCATACTTAAGAGAAGCGTCGAGGAGCTGATGAGTTACGCCCAAGGGAGCGACGTGATAGTAGTGGGCGCCGGCCCCGCCGGGCTCACGGCCGCCTACTACCTTGCCAAGGAAGGCTTCAAGACCTTGGTTTTAGAGCGCAAGATATCTTACGGCGGCGGCATAAACGGAGGCGGAACCCTCTTCCACAAGGTTGTGGTCGAAGACTTGGAGGTAGACGGCTATTCGAGTTTCGAGATCACGAAGGAGCTCGGCTTGAGTTTGGAAGAGACCGAGTACGATGGGGTAAAGCTGATCGACGCTGTCGCGTTGACCGCGACGCTAGCTTGGAGGGCCGTCGAGGCTGGGGCCAAAGTTCTCTTGGGATGGCACGTCGAGGACTTGATATACCGCGATGTGGGCGGAAAGACCAAAGTGACCGGCGTAGTGGCGCTCTGGTCTCCGATAGAAGTTGCCGGCCTACATGTAGATCCGATATTCTTCAAGTCGAAGGCAGTGGTCGACGCCACAGGTCACGGGGCAGAGGTCTTAAAAGTAGCGGAGAAGAAGCTGGGCTTGCCGTTAGGCGTGGCTACTGAGAGGGGGGCGTGGGCAGAAAGGGCCGAGGAGCTCGTGGTCAAGGAGACCGGAAGGGTCGTGGACGGGTTGTACGCGGCCGGCATGTCCGTAGCCAGCTGGAAGAAACTCCCCAGGATGGGGCCTGCCGTTTCCGGAATGCTCTTGTCCGGCAAAAAGGTAGCTGACCAGATCAAGGGTGACTTAAGATCTTGACGGAACTCTGGAAGGCGTCCATCCTCATAATCGGTAACGAAATATTGATTGGGAGAGTCGTCGACACCAACTCAGCCAAAGTCGCGAGGGCGTTGACCTTACTAGGCTATGAGGTAATAGAAATAAGAAAGGTTAGGGACAGCATAACGGAAATAGCCGAAAATATCAGGGACCTCTTGCACGCGTCTAACGTTTTGATAACTACCGGGGGCTTAGGACCTACGTACGACGACGTCACTGCAGAGGCCATTTCCCTAGCGTTGGGGCTTCCTCTAGGGATAAACGAGAAGGCAAAAGAAATGATAGAAGAAAAGATAAAGAAGATGGGATTAGAATTGACGAAGGAGAGGCTGAAAATGGCAATTATGCCGCTAACTGCCAAACCCATACCGAACCCCGTAGGCGTTGCACCGGGGATATACATCAAGATAAACAACAAGAGGATCTTCGCGCTCCCGGGAGTGCCGGCGGAGGTGGAGGCGATGCTGGACTACGTCGTAGACGTATTGGAGGACATATCGCTCTTCCGCAAGGGAGAGGTGTGCGAGACGATAGAGGGCGTTAGGGAGGCCGACATAGCTCCCTTAATAGAGGAAATGGCGAAGACGTACCCAGACATCTACATAAAGTCTCACCCCGGCATGAAGGACGGCGAGCCGTACGTGAAGGTTTGTGCCTTAGCGACTGCCGACGACGAGGAGACGGCTAGGAGAAAGGCTTCAAAAGTTGTTAAGGCTATAAGGGACAGGTTGGGAGCTTGAGGGAACTAGTCCCTCAGAGGCTAGCCGAGGAGCTGAGGTTCAAGGGGTTTTACGTCTCGAGACATGCCAACTGGCTGATAGTTATGAAGGGCGAAAAGGTCGCCGCGTTGGTTTACGTATACCCCCTTTATTCAGAGGCCGAAGTGGTCGACTTGGGAAGCGGAGAGGAGGTCGAACGAATCCTACTCAAAATAGCGCCGGACTTCAAAGTGAGGAGGAGGAAAGCCCTGCACCTAGAGGAGGGCGAGGGGCTTGCAAGCTGACAAAGTTAAGGTCCTCACTCACTGGGACGCGGACGGCATAGTTTCGGCCGCCAAGGCGATGATGAGGCTAGGCGAGGTCGAGGTTCACGTCCCTCGGATAGGGAGGTGGTCAATCGAGGCGGTTCCTCCAGAGGCCCTAGGGGGAAAGCTGTACGTTATGGACTATTCCATGCCCTATGAGGACTGGCAGAAGCTCTGCGATAACGTCGAGGGACTCGTCGTCCTCGACCACCACGCGGCCCCCAAGCCCCCCTGCGGGGAGGTCTACAACCCCGCCTTGAGGGGCGAACACGTCCCGAGCGCATCCTTAGTAGTATCGGACTTCTTCGGCTTACCCTACGACTGGCGGGACGCGATAGCGATAGCGGGGGACCTTCACGACCCGTGGGGTAACGAGGCGTGGGAAGCGATACTGAGGAAAGAAAACTTGAAGGGGGAGGAAACCATAGAGGCGGCGGCTCTCTTGAACTCGTGTTACAAGTTGTTGGACTACAATTGCATACATAACTCCATCAAGAAGCTCGTCAATGCCGAGGGATTGGAAGAGATCTTAGAGGACGAGGAGTTAAGAGCAAAGAGGAGGGAGGCCCTCCGACTGGTGGAGGAACTAACGCAGAAGGCCGAGTGCTGGGAAGAGGGCGGCAGGAGGGTCTGCATAATAAAGGACGAGAGGGCGGCGCTCGTCGCTTCCTCTTTATGGAAGAGACTCAGTCGGGGCGAGGAGACAGTCGTCATAGCTTTGTGGAACGAAGGCGTGAGGGTTTATTGTAGAGGCGGGAAGAAGGATTACACGGTCCTAATAGAGAAATTGAGAAAGATAGGGATTAGAGAGGTGGGCGGGAAGGACGTGGTCTGTTCGGCAAACTTGAGTCCTCGCGAGATAGATAAGGTCTTGATAACTTTAGGATTGAAGCTTAAGGAAGACTTGACCGCCCTTTCTGTGCGCGACGGCCAGAACCGGCATTAAAAAAGTTTATAAGCTCCTTTGTAAAGCCTCTTCGGAGCCGGGTCGTCTAGCGGCCAAGGATGCGGGGCTCTGGCCCCCGTGACCGGGGTTCGAATCCCCGCCCGGCTACCACCCCCGCCTAGGGTCGTAAAAAGAGTTGTAAAGGAGTTGGGACGACTGCAATAAAAACACGAGGACTTAGGCTTTCATCCAATTGCAGCGATTGCTAGGAGGACAACTAAAGCCGCGGCGACCAGTACTATCGGGGCTATCTGTTGTAGGCTGGAAGGCGAGAGCGGTAGGCCCGAGCCCCCGCCTCCCCTCTCTTGCGGCACTAGCTTCACGCCGGACTCGCCGACCGCGCCGTCAGGAAAGAAGAACACCTTCCCGCCTCCTTGAAGTTCTATCTCGTACTGTGCGAACTCCTTAGTTGCCATTATGGGCACGGTCTTTCCCGCTCCGACCCACCACCCCTCGCCTCTCTTCCTTTGAATTAAGATGTAGGCTTCGTTGCCTTGCTGGATACACACTATTAACGTACCGGAGGGGAAGCGGAAGTCGCCCTTGGTGACGGCCTCGGTCGAGTTCTCGGCTCCTACGATGGTCATTAGGTTAGCCGGCTTTATGATTAACCTACCAGTAACCGTTGGGGTCGTCTCGTTAACCAAGGTTATGTATAACTTTGCCCTCTCTATCCTCTTACCGCCTTCTATTTGGACCAACTTGAACACCTTCTGCCAGCTGTGGGGCGAGAAGTAATAGTAATAATACCCGGTGTCGTTGCTCAGTTTTATGCCCACTAAGGCGTCCTCGCAGCTTATTGCGTACGTCGCGAACGCGAGCAGCGACAGCGTCAACGCAAGTCGTCCGAACACTTCGACATCACCGATCCTTCTCAACCATCTAGAACTATATTAAGATTTTATGGCTTATCATGGCTTAAGGCCCGCTTGACCCTAACAAGCTCCGCGACCTCCGCCCCGCCGGCGTCAGCGATGAGAGGACTCTTGGCGGCCACATTCTTGGGCGTGTTAAGCGGAGTTACTTTGAGGACCGGGAGCGCGTTCAAGGAGTTGAACGAAGGCCTTGGCTTCATGGCCGGGCTAGCGGTCGCCTTCAGTTTGGGTAGGTCGTTAGTTTCTTTTTTCTCCAGCGAAGCCGCCAACAGGTACGGCGGGAAGGTCACGGCTTCAGGCTTCGCGGCCTTGTCAGTTATAGGGTTGTGTTATTACTTAGCCCCGCCTTCCGCCTACCCGTTCTTGAGGCTCTTCCACGGGCTGGCCTCCGGCCTCACTTGGCCTTCTATGCAAGTTCTAGTGATGATGAGCGCAAAAGATTACGAGAGGGCCAAGGTGTCTTCGTTGTACTTCTTTGTAGGCAACGCAGGGGCCAGCTTGGCTTACATGATAGGCGCCTTGGCCCCCTCAGCGTCGCTGTTGACCTCGTCGCTCACTCTGATGGCGGTTTCCACATATCTGTTTAAGGAGTCTGGCAAGATAAGGCTTGTAAGGCGTTCCGGGAGAGGGCTGTTCGCGCCGCCCCCTCTTCCCCTCTTGATGATGGCGTTATCCGCAGGAATGTTAAATGTGTTAGTAAATTCCGAAATAATAATGTATTTGGTAGGTTCTGCCTTCGGGAGGTGGGCCTCCGGCGCCCTGTTATCTGCGGCCTCGGCGGCCGGGAGCGCGGTCAGCTACTTTGCCGGGAGGGCGCTGCTGGACGTCCGACAGTCTCCAACGTCTCTGTTCGCGCCGGCGGCGGGCTCGTTAGCATCTTCATCCTTCTTGTTGTACGGTGACCCGAAGGCGAGCGCGACATCGGTGCTCTTCGCTCAAGGCTTTCTAGCGTGGTGGCGAAGCGCCTTGACGGCGGCGGCCAGGACGGGTGACGTGGGGAAGAGGATAGGTCTAATAAACCTCGGAAGGGACTTGGGTAACGTGATAGGCGGAACGGTGGTCTCTTTCCTCGGCGAATTCGGAATTTTGGTGGTCGTCGCGACGTGTTACGTTTTGACATTCGCGAGCGCGCCTTTGGTCCTCTCGGAGGGGGGCCGGGAGGAAGGCGGGAGTGGTGGCCACGCAGGGATTTGAACCCGGGACTACCGGCTTAGAAGGCCGGCGCCCTGTCCTGGCTAGGCGACGGGGCCTCCGGGCCCGGGGGCTGGACTATGGAGGGTTATTTAAGGTTGAACGGAGGAGGTCCCTCACCTCGTCCAAAATTGCCCTAGCCACCAAGAGTTTGGGCACTTTGGCTACATGTTTTACCCTTCCATCCTTGTGTAGTATGAATACTTCGTTCATATCCGAAGCAAACCCCACGTCTTTCCTATCTACCCTGTTGGCAACTATTATATCAAAACCGTACTTCTCCAGCTTGCTCTCCGCTTGAGCTAACACGTCCTCGCCCACTACAGCGGTGAACCCGACTTTGACCTTCGCCTTGACCCTCTTAGCTACCTTGGGAGTCGGGACCAGCTTGAGCTCCACGCTCTCTGTCGAGTCCAGCTTGCCCTCGAAGCGCCGCTCAGGCTTGTAGTCCGCAGGGGCAGCAGCTAAGAAGACCACGTCATATTCCTCTTCACCCACGACTTCGGCCATCTCCTCCGTAGTTTCTACGGGAATTCTCTTGACCCACGGAGGGTAAACGGCTTGGGAGGGCCCGTGGACGACCGTAACTTCAGCTCCCCTGGCGAAGAGCTCCCAGGCCAAGGAGGACCCCATCTTGCCGGTGCTCGGGTTAGATATGAGTCGGATCTGGTCTATGTACTCCCTCGTGGGCCCTGAAGTGACGAGGGCCTTCACCCCTAGATAATCCCTCCCCCTGAGGGTTACGCTCTCCACTACGTTCGCAACCCACTCGGGCTCGGGGAACCTCGCCCTTCCTCCTTCGACCACCGGCTCCACTACGACGTAGCCCATCTCCTCGAGTGCCTTCTTTGCTCGCGAGTATTGGGGACTCTTCAACATGCTCAAGTGCATTGATGGGAATATCAAGACTGGTTTGCCATACTCCTTTATATTGAGCGCGGTTAGGACCACCGGGTCGTCCGTGATGCCGTAGGCAAGCTTGCTCATGACGTTTAGCGTAGCTGGGGCTATAGCCATTGAGCTAACTTCCTTGGCTAAGGAGATGTGTTCGGTCTCGCCGGTCAGCTCTACTACGGGGGGCTCGCCGGTGGCCCAGTGAAAGACCTCTGGCGAAATGGCCCCTGCGGCCTCTCTCGTCATTAATACCTTAACTCGCCCGTTCCTCTTGAGGAGCTCTCTGGCGACGTCTATTGACTTGTACAAGGCCACGCTGTAGCTGACCCCCAAAGCTATTATTTTCCCAGAGAGTGAGCGCCACTTGAGGCCCCGGATCTCTTCTGCTGGGTGCACCCTTCCCACTGCCGGAGGTGGGCGCGCGTGACGGCAATTAAGGCTAGAGAGGTCGAGGTCAGGGAGGCGAAATACGAGGACTTACCGACTATAGTTATGATAAATAGAGCTGTGTTACCCGAGAACTACCCCTTTAGCTTCTTCGAGTTCATACACAAAATAAACCCTCGTTACTTCCTCGTGGCCTCGATGAACGGGAAGGTCGTAGGGTATTTAATGTCTATCATAGAGAGGAGAGGAAGTATAATGATTCCGGACACATCTCTGGCTGCTAGGATCAAGGCGGGCGAGAGGGCCTCCCACCTCCTCTCCCTGGGCGTCTTGAAGGAGTACTGGGGGATGGGCGTTGGGAGCGCATTGATGAAGGAGTACTTGAGGCGCTTAGAGGACGACGACGTTAACTTCTCGTTTCTGGAAGTGAGGGTAAGCAACAAGAGAGCTATCCGCCTCTACAAGAAGTTCGGGTACACAGTCTACAAGGTATTACCAGTATACTATTTGGACGGCGAAAACGCCTACTTGATGGTGAAGGAGCTACGAAGGTAGCCGTGCTGGCCGGCGGGAGGAGCGAGCGTTTCGGCAAGGACAAACTGTTAGCGCTAATTGACGGGAGGACGGTAATAGAGAAAGTTTTGCTTAACTTAAGGCCAGACGTCGGCCTCACGACCAACGAAGAGCGGTGTAGGCTTTATGGATTCAGCAAGTGTCTGTACGACGAGGGGAGGGGACCGGCGCACGCGGTGGCCGCCTTGGGCGAGGGAGAGTGGGTCGTGGCCCCCGGGGACCACCCGTGGCTCAAGAGGAGCACGCTGGAAGCCTTGAACTCCTTCAGAGAGACGTTCGGTGCTGACGTGGCCGCGCCCTTGCACGACAACGGCGTGGAGGCCGTGCTCCTCAGCTTGGTGGACCCCGACTCTTTCGTTGTATTCAGCGGCAAGATGACGGACTTCATTCGGCAAGCCGGGAGGGCGGTCTTGGTGGGGATCGCCCTTTTGACTAGAGACCCCCTCGAGTTTGCCCACGTTAACACGGAAGAGAGCTTAAAGTTGAGGGAGCCTAAGGGCAGGCCTAGTTACGAGTTAATAATAATGGACAAGGTTTATAAGAAGGATTCGGTCGAATTCTACCGCTCCTTGGGCCTTTCGACTCTCGCCAGACACGCAAAAGTCCCCTTGCCCCGAGAGCTCAGGGAGCGAGGGTGAGGCTGTCAGAGCTGGCAGAGGCCTTGGGCGCGGAGAGGCTTGGCGAGGTCCCCCCGGAGAAAGTGAGGGAAGTTCTGGAGAGGTACGAAAGGATCGGAAAACCGGTGATCTACAAGGTTGAAGGTTGGGAACCGGAAGCGGTGTCGGCCCTCTACTCCTCTCGGGAGGCCGTGTGGATGGCCTTGAACGCCGGAGGCGACGAAGAAGCGTACGAGAAGCTCTTACACCCTAAGAGGGGCCCGACAAAGCCGGCGCCGTTTCGATACAGAAGGGTCGAGAGCTTGGATTACTTGCCTTGGGTCAAGTTCTACCCTGAGGACGGAGGAGCCTACCACACGGCTACCATTTACGTTGCTTGCTTGGACGGCATTTGCAACGCCTCCTACCACAGAACGATGTACTTGGGGGCGCGGAGGGCGGCCTTGAGGATGGTGCCTCGCCACTTATACAAGATGTATAAAGAAGCCCTCGAGAGGGGGGAGGAGCTCAAGGTCGCGGTAGTCATTGGCCCCCCTAGCGAGGTCGAGTTCGCCGCGGCCCTTTCACCTCCCCTTGGAGCGTTCGAGCTGGAGATAGCCGCAGGCTTGGCTGGGTCCTTGGAGGTGACCAAAACTCCTTTGTACTCCATACCAGTCCCGGCCCACGCCGGCGCGGTCATAGAGGGCCGCATAACCGCCGAGAGGGCTGAGGAAGGGCCGTTCGTCGACTTGCTTCACACTTACGACTCCTTGAGGAAGGAGCCAGTGTTGGAGGTCGACGCGGTCTACGCGGGCGACGAGCCCCTCCACATAATCCTCCCCGGGGGCGTGGAGCACCAGTTCTTGATGGGCTACCCCAAGGAGGCTAGCATATGGGACTCGGTTAGGAAGGTAGTACCTAAGGTTCACAAGGTGAGGTTGACCAGAGGCGGTGGGATGTGGCTACACGCGGTCGTGAGCATTGAAAAGAACGTCGACGGCGACGCCAAGAACGCCATACTGGCCGCGTTCGCGGGCCACCCTTCCTTGAAGCACGTTGTGGTAGTTGACCCGGACGTCGACCCGGACGACCCTTACCAAGTGGAGTGGGCGATTGCAACGAGGTTCCAAGCCGACGAGGACTTGGTAATAATTAAGAACGCTCGGGGCTCCTCATTGGATCCCAGCTCCCAAGATGGCTTGACCAGCAAGATGGGGCTGGACGCTACAGCCCCTCTCAAGTCTAAGGATAAGTTTAAGAGGGTAGGAAACATTTGACGCAGCCTTCTAAGCATTCCCTTACCGAGAGCTCGTCTTCCTCGACCAGCGTGGCGTCCTTCAGCGTGTAAACTCGGTCGCAGAAGCTCAAGGCTACGGGGTCGTGGGTCACCACGAACGAGGCCGCGGTCCTTTTCTTTATCGTATCCATGAGTTTTGCCGAGTTCCACGGGTCGAGCTGAGAGGTGGGCTCGTCAGCCAAGATGGAACAGCACCCCCTGGCGAGCTGTAAGGCGACGGCGATCCTTTGCTTCTCACCCGAGCTGAGCTCCCAGACTTTCTTGGTCAGGTAGTCCGAGCCGAGGTTGAGATCTCTTATTATGTCAATGAAGTTCTTGAGGTACCTCGAGGAGCTCGTGCATTCGTTCAAAGAGGCCAAGTGGGTCGCTAGCTCAGCCACGGTCCCCGGGGGAAACTTCAGCTCTTGGGGGACGTAAGGCCAAAGAAGCTCTTTGAGGAGGGCTTTGAGGAAAGTGCTCTTACCTAGCCCGGAGGGGCCCACTAGGCAGCTCACGCCCCTCTCTATTACCACTTCTTGTTCCTTAACTACAATCCTCTTTCCGAACCTTACTTCTTTAACTTTAACACGGCGAGGTAAGCGTTTATCGAATTGTTCGCAACCACCAGGGCCTTCAAGACCGTTGCTATTAAGAGGCCGACGACGGCTTCCTTCGGGTCTATGATGTAGAAGACGGCCGAGAGCAGACCGAAGGCCACTTGCGCCCACAGCGCCGGCTCCCCTGCCTTCACGAGGGGAGCCATTATCGGGTTGACCTCCCTGCCCACGCCACTGTTAACGACGGCCATGGTAGTGAAGTAGTCGGCCAGGCCTAAGAACAAGTAGGCTGTCAGGAGGGCCAAGAACAGCGGAAAGGTCTCCACAGCAAACACCCTAATAAGCTTTTCACTACCAGCTAATACGTCGATCGGGGAAGCTTTGAAGGAGCCGCCCCTCAAGCCCTCGCCAGACGAGCCGCTCTCCTCTGCTATAGAGGAGTACCTAGAGTTCATGGAAGTTTCAGGGGCAAATAAAAAAACTTTGAAAAGCTACAGATCCGCACTCAAAGACTTCTTGCGCGTGGTAGGGGACAAGAAGGTCGGCGAAGTGAGGTACGAGGACTACGTCAAGTGGGTAAGAAAAAGGATGAGGGAGGGGTTTTCACGAAGCGTAAAGAAGGACAAGAAAGCTCAACAGACTACGTTGCACTACTATAGTTTGTTCGTTAGGAACTTCCTCAAGTGGTTGGGCCTAGAAGGCTTGCCCGCGGTTCCCAAGCAGAGGAAGGACGGCGTAGAGGCCTTGAGGCCAGAAGAGGTCGCCGCGTTGCTCCAAGCCGCTTACGAGGACCCTATAGATTTTCTAATAGTTAGTTTGCTCCTCGAGACCGGCCTGCGGGCCTCCGAAGCAGTCAACGTTACTTTGGATAAAGTAGACTTCCGTCGGAGGCAGATAGCGGTTAGGGGGAAGTACGGTAAGGAGCGGGTGGTGTTCTACGGCCCGCTGACGGAGGAGGCCCTCCGGAGGGCGTGGAGTTACGTCGCTTCCTCAGGGAGGCTCGTCCCGCTCAGCTACCAAGCGCTGTACAAAAGGCTCAAGAAGTTGGCGAGGAAGGCCGGATTGCCGGAACACAAGCTTCACCCACACGTGCTGAGGCACACGTTCGCGACGGAAGCTCTGAGGAGGGGGATGAGCTTGCCGGCCGTGCAGAGGCTCTTAGGCCACAGCGACATGAAAACCACTCAGATCTATCTGCACTTGTTAGTTGATGACGTGAGGAGCCAGTACTTCCAAGCCTTCTCAAGAAGCCAGCATGGTGTAGACTTGGAGAGCTACCATTACGCCGACTACGGGGGGTATCAAGCTGATGGTGCTCTGAATTATGAACTTGCCCGCAGTTTGCAGGACGGCGTAGGTTATGAGCCAAGTGGTTATGAATACTATAACGGCCAATATCAGCTTCACATCCATCACGACCACCCTCTTAGTAACGGAGTACGAGTAAGTAGGTCACGACCAGCGCGACGAGCAGCGACGCAGTCGACGAGAGGCCAGATGTCAGCGCGTCCACCGACATATTTATCAGAGGACGCGTTACTTGGAGCACGGCAGCGGTTATTAACATCGTCACAAACCCCGCCACAGCCGCGGCCAGCACAGCGACCACGTCCACCAACTTCTGCTCCCCAAGCCTCGTTATCACCCACTCTTTATAAAAACGGGGGCGACGGCGCGGTAGGTAGCACGGTTGCTGGTCGCGCTTTACTACGTTCTCAAGGGAGACCCATACAAAGCACTGAAGGAGGATTTGGAATTCTTGAAGAGGGCGAAGCTGCTTACGGAAGACATGAAAATTACAGAGAAGGGTATGGAGTTGATTCAACAGTTAATTTCCAAGCCAATTATCTTGAAGGGCAAAGTGGTGAGCGGGGACGGGGAGGGGAGGTATTACCTATCCCTAGAGGGCTACCGGAGGCAAGTGAGGGAAAAACTGGGCTTCGACCCCTTCCCAGGTACTCTCAACGTTCTGCTGGACCCGGCTTCTACGGAGAAGAAATCCACTTTAATGTACAAGAGGCCGATCATATTAATGGGATTTATGGAGAACGGGAAGAGGTATGGAGAGGTCTTGGCGTTCCCGGCGAGGGTCGGTGGAGTGGAGGCAGCTTTGGTTATACCTTTGAAGACCCACCATCCTCCGGAAATAATAGAATTAATTTCTCCGGTGGAGTTGAGGAAAGCGCTGAAACTTAAGGACGGGGACAAGGTAGAGGTACTCATCTATTAGGTTTCCTCGAAGGCCGGAAGATGAGTTTTATCAACGCCTTTCTTGCCCCTCACTTCGGTGTCTAAGTAATGGAAGGTATATCCCACTACGCTCCGCCAAGCTTAGCAATTGTAGCACCGATCCCAATTGCTTTACCGTTGTTGATGTCAATAGTAGTGTTGTTAAGCCCACTCTACAAAAAGAGGATAAACTTCAAACCACTGTGGGCGGGGGAAAGGGAGGACTGGTGGGAGTGGTCCTTAGCCGTCGCAACCGCGGGGGCGGTGATCCTAGTCTCTATTTACTTGCTCGCCGAAGGCTACGGGAAGAGTTACGAGATAAAGTATTACCCTTGGTACCCTCTGCCTTCCCATCCTAATAACTTCTCACTTCTTGTTGATACAATCTCGAGTATAATGGCTGTTGTAGTGGCCACGATAACATTCTTGGATTTGGTGTACAGCTGGGAATACATGGCCGGCGCCAGAGGTCCCAACAGGTATTACAGCGAGATGATGCTATTCTTGGCTTCGATGGAAGGTATAGTGTTTTCGGGTAATTTAGTACTGATAATGTTGTTTTGGGAGTTGGTGGGGGCTGCCAGCTTCCTGCTGATTTCTTACTACTGGTATGACCCGATTGTGGGTCCCAACGCGGTTAGGGCGGGAAGGAAAGCGATACTGGTCACGAGAATAGCAGACTTGTTCTTCCTAGCGGGCCTCGGAGCTCTCATCGCGTTGGCGGGCACGGGCAACGTCTTGGAACTCCAACACTATGAAACCTTGGCGTTCCAAAAGTGGTTGGGGGCAGCGGCATTAACTGCAATATTGGTAGGAGTAACCGTAGGCGCGTTCGGGAAGAGCGCTCAAGTGCCCTTCTGGCCGTGGCTTTCCGACGCGATGGAGGGTCCGACGACGGTCTCTGCATTGCTTCACTCAGCAACTATGGTAGCGGCTGGCGCCTACTTGATAGCTCGCCTCTTCCCGTTGTACGAGGAATTCATAGCATTTAACTTAACCTTAATGGACTTTATAGCTGTAGTTGGCGCGATCACCGCCTTCGTCGCCGGGCTGTTTGGCGCAGCGGCGAGGGACATAAAGAAAGTAATAGCGTTCTCCACAATGAGCCAGTTAGGTTACATGTTCTCAGCGCTGGGACTGGGGAGCTTGTTGGCCGGCGCGGCGCACTTGTACATCCACGCCTTCTTCAAGGCTTTACTGTTCTTGGGCGCGGGAGCGGTCATACACTCCCTCGAACACGTGCTCCACCACCCCTACAAGGCCAGAGATATGTTCAACATGGGCGGACTGTGGAGATACATGAAAGTCACATTCGTAACAACTCTTATAGCCCTTCTAAGCTTGATAGGTCTGCCGCCCTTCTCGGGCTGGTGGTCCAAGGAGTTAATAATAGAGAGCGCCCTTCACAGCCAAGTCCCCCACGCCCTCGTAGTAGGGGTGGTCCTCACTTTGGCCGCCGGCTTAACCGGCTTTTATAGCGGGAGGTTACTGTACTTAACCTTCTTTGGCAAGGCGCGCTGGAAAGCGTACGGAGAACACCTCCACGAGGCTGGCCCGGCGATGAAGTTCGCTCTCATCACACTAGCCTTAATAGTTTTGATCTCTGGCCCCACAATAACGTTCGCGCTAAAGAAGGCTCTGCGCGCTCACGAGGGCTTACCTAAGTACGAGCTCCCCTTGGGCAGCGCAGCCCTAGCCTTGGCGATAACGGGCTTCTTCACGCCCATAGCCTATTATGTTATAATGGGCGTTACGGAGAGGGGCGGGATAATAAGGAAGCTCTGGTACCCGCTCTACAAGGAGTTCTGGTTCCACGAGTTCTTCCACTCGGTGGCCGGCTTTTGGGCTTACGCGCTCTCAAGGGCCGTCGACGCCGTAGAGAAGGCCTACACTACCTTCTTAGTGAGCGTAGCCTTCTTCGTAGGCCGTGCCTACGCGTGGGGCTGGGCGGTTAGCGTCAGGCTGGCTGACGAAGACTACTGGGACGTCAAGGTAATAGACGGCTTAGCCAAGTCAATTGCTAGGTTGGGTAAGAAGGTCCTCGAGCTACAGAACGGCGATATAAACCTCTACGTAGCGCTCTCAGCGGCAGGACTGACGTTATTGATGTTTGTAACGCTGATATTGTTGTTCGGTGTGGGGTGGTAAGGTATGTGTGAGGTGTTAGTATCCATAATAATAGCGGCCTTAGCGTCCGTAGGAGTGCTGCTGATAGGGGAGAGGAAAGCGAAGGCCTTCGCCGCCGTCACAACTGTGATAATAGCTTTGCTGCTGGCGAAGCCCATACTGGTCGGGGCCAGCGGAAAAATTTATTTAGAGAGCTACGTCATACCGGGCCTCCACTCCATAGGTGCTGATTTGACCTTTAGAGTAGACGCGCTCAGCTCCTTGTTCCTAGCGATAACTGCGCTCATCTTCGTAGCGGTGGCGTGGGCAGCCAGCTGGGAGATAGAGGAAAGGCCCAAGCTGTACTTGGCTTTAATGCTGGCCTCAGAGGCAGCGCTCATAGGAGTCTTCGCCACGTGGAACTTGTTCTGGTTCTACCTGTTCTGGGAGTTCACGTTATTACCTATGTTCATCCACATACTTTATTGGGGCGGCGAGAGGAGGGTCTACGCGGCCTACAAGTTCTTCGTATATACACAAGTAGGAGGCCTGATGCTGCTAGTCGCCATAGCGTTGGGCTGGCTCTACGGCGCCCACACCTTCGATTTCACGGCCTTCGCGGCTTCGTTACCAGTGACGCCGGACTGGGTTAAGACGGCTTTCGCGTGGTTAACCTTGCTGTCGTTCTTCATCAAGATGCCCGTCCCCCCGTTCCACACGTGGCTCCCCGCCGCCCACGTGGAGGCTCCCAGCCCCAGCTCAGTCATACTAGCGTCGTTGATGCTCAAGATGGGAGGATACGCGTTTATAAGGATAACTTTGGGCATGGTGCCTTACGTGCTAATGGGTGCCCTTCCCTTCATAGCCGTCTGGGCAGCCTTAGCGGCCGTCTACGCGTCCACCGTCGCGATAGCTCAAGAGGACTTCAAGAGGGTAGTTGCGTACACCAGCATCACTCACATGAGCATGAGCACCATAGGCGCAGCTGTGTGGGCCATGGGCCTCAAGGAAGCTTCTCTACTCGGCTTCGTGGGCTCAGTCTTCGAGATGATATCTCACAGCTTCGTCGTAGGGGCCCTATTCTTGTTGAGCGGAGTGATAAAGCACTACTGCCACACTAGGAGGATACCGGCCATAAGGGGACTGGCGTTCGTTGCACCCGTTCTGAGCACAGTAATAATGGTGGCTATCTTCGCGGGCTTTGGGCTGCCCGGCACCAGCGGCTATCCCGCCGAGCTCAGCTTGGTTGCTTCAGCGGCCGGCATGGCGAGATACAACCCAGCGGGATCCTTGGTCTTAGCTCTGCTGTTAATAGCGATAGCCACGGTCACGGGCTACTTGGTGTGGGACGCCCAAAGGATGCTCTTCACCCGTCCTTCGCTAGAGACCGAAGACGTTCGGTTCTATCACGTGGGGCCAATACTGTATTTGCTAGCGATAAGCGTCATAGTGGGGGTAGTGCCGGCCCTCGTAATGGACCCGCTAATTAAGGCAATCCACCAGATGCCGGTACTGCTCGCGGGGGTGATAGGATGATCGAGCCCGGCGCGGCCACTTTTATTATAGTAGTTATAGCCATGGCTGTCGGAGGCCTAGTTGAGGGCCTCTCGCTCTTCATAAACAAGATATTGGAAGACAAAACCCCTCCGCACCCCGACAAGTTCGAAAGTTACGAGTGCGGCGAGCTCACCATAGGCGATCCCCAGAGCGTCAACTACACGGTTAACTTTTACCCCTACTTGGTCGCCTTCTTCGTCGCTGAGGTGGCCAGCATACTGGCCTTGGCGGCCTCCGGAAGCCCTAAGCCTAACACATTAGTTGGTATAGGGTTGTTGTACTTCAGTTTGGTGGTTGGGTTAATTTGGTTAAGGAAGATAGGGATAATGAGGTGGACGCAATGAAGTTCAAGAAGGTCTCTCGTGAAATGATAAAGAAGAGTGTCCCAGTCAAGGAAGCGCTCAAGTGGAGCCGGAGGAACAGCTTGTGGTTACTGCACTTAGGTATAATGTGCTGTGCAATAGAAATGATGCAAGCTGCTTTCGCGTTCCACGACTTCGAGAGGCTGGGGGTACTCGCGCGAGCCACGCCCAGACAGGTGGACGTCATATTGATCAACGGCCCCGTGAACCGGAAGCTCGCGGAGAGGCTCAGGAGGCTGTTCATGCAGATCCCGGGCCCTCGGTTCGTTATAGTCATGGGCGAGTGCGCGATAAACGGCGGGCCTTGGTGGCAGAGCGACTACGTGCTCGACGGAATACACGAAGTGATAGAGAGCTTGCCCGAGGAGTACCGGAAGGACGTACACGTGGTCAACTTGGCCGGCTGCCCCCCGAGGCCGGAGGGCTTGTTGAGGGCCATATTGAAGATGGAGGAGCTAATAAATGAGGGAGACCTCGCCAAGGCTCCCCTTACGCGCTACCGCTTGTACGACGAAGAGGGTTCCGACAAGAAGCTCGTGAACCCCATGCTCCGTTACGCCTATAACAACCGCAAGGCGGGTGAGGAAAAATGAACTTCGTGGGTGAGGTCGAGAGGAAAGAGTGGAGCAACGCCCTCTACGTTGAGGTGGAGCCTCAGTACTGGTACGAGAACGCCGCGAGGCTGAAGGACCAAGGATACCTCTTCACTTCCATGCTGACGGCCGTCGATTGGCCGGGAGAGAAGAAGGTACAAGTCTTCTTCTTAGTTCATAGAATAAGGGACGCCAGCTCCGTAGTCCTCAGCACCAAGGTGGACCGGGACCACAGGGAGCTGCCCAGCCTGAGCTCACTTTACCCCGGCGTGGAGTGGCACGAGAACGAGACGTACGAGATGTTCGGGATCAACTTCACTGGCCACCCGGACTACGAGAGGTGGGGGAGGATAAGGAAACTGCTCCTCAGCGAGGACCCCAGGCTCTTCCCCAAGGACCGCTTCCCCTTGTTGAAGGACTCTGGGGGTTACAAGAACTTACCTAAGGTCAACTGGGCAGAGATAGAGGGCACGGATCGAGAGAGGGAAGGCTTGAGGGAGGACCTAACCTACGTCTACGTCGGTCCCCAGCACCCTGCCACTCACGGACCAGTGGGGTTCTTGCTGGGCCTCAAGGGTGAGGTGGTGGAAGACGTAATACCCCGCTTGGGCTACGTACACAGAGGCGTGGAGTGGATATACGAACAAAAGGAGTACTTGAAAGTGATACCTCTGCTGGACAGACAATGCTACATAGACGGCATAGGTTGGGAGTGGCCCTACGTAATGGCCTTGGAAGAAATTATGGGCGTTGAGGTAGATAGGAGGGCGCAGTTGCTGAGGATCTTGGCCGCCGAGCTGAGCAGGATACAGTCTCACTTGCTTTACATAGGTTCCTTCGCCGAGAACGTGAATCACTTGACCGCCTTCGCTTGGACCGTAAGGGACAGAGAAGTATTCATCAACTTGTTAGAAATGCTTACCGGCCAGAGGATGACGTTCAACTACCTAAGGCCTGGCGGGGTGGCCTTCGACCTCCCCCAGAGCTTTAAGGACGTGTACGAGAAGGTCGTCGCCAGGTTCCGCAAACATTTCGAGAAGCTAATAGAAACTACTCTCGACAACCCCACGGTAGCTATGAGGGCCGAGGGGGTAGCACAAGTGAGCGCGGAAGAGGCCATAAAGTATGGCTGGAGCGGCCCTAACTTGAGGGCTTCCGGCGTAGCTTGGGACTTAAGGATAAACAAGCCCTACGGGGGATACGAGGACGGAATAGACTTCGAGGGAGCCGTAGGGAGCGTCGGGGACAACTTGGACAGAATGCTGGTCCGGTTCGAGGAAATACGCCAGAGCCTGAAAATAATCAGGCAAGTGCTGAGGGAGCTGACCGAGAGGGGGCAAGACGAGCTCGGCACGCACTTGAAGAGGGTTCCGCCGTTCCCGCGCAAGCCCGGGGTAGCCTATGGTTACCACGACAGCCCCAGGGGGGAGAACGGGATACTGCTGGTTGCCAACCCAACGGACCCCAAGTGGAGGACTAGGCCGTGGAGGGTACACATGAGGTCCCCGGTCTTTGTGCATACTATGAGTTTGAAGTACTTGGGTAAGGGGCTCTTGTTGCAAGACTTCTTAGCCTTCTACATCTCTTTGGACACGTGCGTAGCCGAGATGGACCGCTAGAGACCGCTCTCCATAAGCGCTTTTATAGCTTCTTTCTCTTCTTTCACCTCCCTCAGCCTCGCCTCGAGCTTCTGGACCTCTTCGGAGCTTGGCAATAAGTAATACCTCTCCAGACACTTTTTCAATACTTGAACACCTTTCTTGACCCTCTCTGCGACGCTCTTGCCTTCGGCCAGCTCGGCGAGGGCCGAGGTAAACTCCTTAGGGTTCTTAAGCTTTAATATTTCTATTAATTTATCCGGAGGAGGGCAGTTTTGTATTTCCCCTATCCTCTCCTTCACCTCTTTTATAATGTTTAGAGCGTCTTCCAACAAACTTTCTGCTTCCTCGTAGTTTGCGTAGACTTGCTTCCAGTCCGAGGAAGCTACGGAGGTGAGCTTCTCAACTTTCGCTATAACCGAAGAGATCAGGTCGCTAGCGTTTTTGGTTCCTTCCATAGTTTCTGTAATACTCTCTATCTCCTCTAATATTTCCTTCGCTAGGGGAGTGCCCATGTAGGAGCCCTCAGCTATGTCTTTAATCTCGCCTAGGCCCGGCGCCCCCTCCGGGCCTTCCTCTGCCACTTCTACTTCCTCTGTCCCTCTCTCCTCTGTCTCTGTGGGGAGCTCGTACGCCTCCACGCTTCCGTCAAGGAAGCCCACTACCAAGTACTTGCCTTGGGCGTCCAGGGCGGACGGCCTTCCCTCTAGCTTGAGATTCAACAGCTCCGTGCCCTCCACGTCGTAGACCTTCAGGCTCTGTGATCCCATGTTAGTTACAAATATAAAATTATCAATAACCCTCACCAAGGTAACGTGCGTTCCAACCTCCTTCTCCCACGCCTTCTCTTTATTCTTAAACACTATCAAGGTCTTTGTAGTTCCGACGGCAGTAATCTCGCCTCTCTTGTCCACGCTGTACACCTTCTCTTTGCACGAACAGAACTCGTCTCCCCTCCCGCTTATCGCGTCGATCTCGTGTACCTTCCTCCATATTTGGTCAGGCACATAGATGGTGTTGTTCTCAACTTCTAAGTTCTTCCCTACGCCCCCAACGTCGTAGTGCCAACCTCTCTCTCCTTCTAGGTTGAACTTAACGCACGCGTCGGAGCACGCCACTAAGTTGTTTTTGTTTATTAACGCTACGGCTTCGTTGTACCTCCCTACTTTTATCTGGGCCTTTATCTCTCCATCGGAGGTTAACACCTTAAGGATGCCGTTCTTATAAGCGACCGCGAACAAGCCGTCCTTGTAGTGGGAAGCGGTGGAGGAGCCCTTCTCACACTCCTTCTTGATTACCTTTCCATCATACATCAAGTAGGCGCAACCGTCGTCGCACGCTGCCAGCACTCTGCCGTTCTCTGAAACAGAGAGCGAGTTGACCCTCTTCTGCAAGTTTACTTTCCACAGCCTATTCAGCTTGAATGACATTCCGAAGTCCCATGGAGAGGGTTGGAGACCTAGCTATTTAACTGGACGTCATATACGCGTTGGAGAAGGCTTTGCCGTTTGCTTACGCCGGTGGGAGCGCGCTAAACGCAGTGGCCTCGTGGAAGGGAGCGGCATTCGCCATATCGCTTAAGGTGAGGGTAAGGGCGGTAGAGGAGGGTGGGACGATGAACAGACTATTGAAGAGCGTATACGAGGTCTTCAAGGAAGAGGTCTGTGACCCGGGCGAGGTGTCGTTCGTCGTGAAGAGCGAGGTGCCGCCAGCCGGCGGCCTCAAGTCCTCTTCTGCCGTGGCTAACGCGGCGACGCTGGCGCTCTTCGAGCGCTGCGGGCTGAGGCCCTCGCCCTACTACGCCCTCAAGCTCTCCGTGACGGCGGCCAAGAGGGCTGGGGTCACCGTGACCGGAGCCTTGGACGACGCGGCGGCGAGCATGTTGGGCGGCTTGGTCGTCACAGACAACAAAGAAATGATTATAGAAGAGAGGAGGCCCCTCCTAGGCTTGAAGGCGGTCGTCCTCCCGAGGGGAGGGCGGAGCCTGAGTTACGAGGAGGTAGCGGCGAAGCTGAGGCCGCTTAAGAAGGAGTTCATGAAAGTTTACGAGATGCTTAAGGAGGGGGATGTGTTCAGAGCTATGACGTTAAACGGCTTTTTGGTCGCCGGCGCTCTGGGCTACCCCCAAGGGCCCGTGCTGGACGCTTTGAAGGCCGGCGCCCTAGCGGCATCTATCAGCGGCAATGGGCCCTCCTACGTCGCCTTGGTAGACGGAGACAGGGTCGAGGACGTTTACGAAGCTCTTTCCGAACACGGCAGTCCCGTGATAACGGAAGTAGTTAACTCCCCCGCGTACTTGCCCTAGCGATGAGGTAAGTCATGCTCGCCGAGGGGTGAGGGCGCAGCTCCGGGGTAGCCGAGCTCTTCAGAAACTCCTTTAACATGATACTCCCACTAGGCTAGGGGCTAATGGTTGCATAGAAAATCGTCTATCATGATAATAGCGATAATTGCAACGTTCGTAATATCTTTTGTAGCGTTCAGCACATTAAAGGTGGAGCCAGAAGGACCACTGAAGGACATCGTAGAGAAGATAATGATTAACTTCAAGTTGAAACATTGCGAGTGGATAAAGGTCGCAAAGGAATACGGACTGGGGTATCGAGAGGCACTGGAGGAGTGTAAGGTTGATTTGAACTCTGCCGTGGTCGCGTTCAGCGAGGCGTTAGCGACGTCTTCTTTCGTAGCTACCATACTAGGTACCTTAATGTTTTGGAACAAAAGGCTGAGCTTCGTTATGATCGGCGTCACCCTCTTGTTGCTCCTAGGGGTCGCGCCCTTCAAAATGATATTGGAACATATGGAGTTAGGCTTGATATTGTTCTTAATATCAATGATGATTATAGTTGAATACTTGAACGAGAGCGGGGTCTTGGGATGGATAACAATAAAGTTAGTGAAGGCTAGCAAGTTTAAACCCTTCCGTTTCATCGTGATATTGGGATTCTTGAGCTGGCTTATGGCAGCCCTAGTGGACGAGGTAACCAGTATAGTATTCATAACGAGAGTAATCATGTCGATAGCGTCAATACTTGACCTAAACCCCGTCCCGCTAATCATATACTCTGTAATGGCAACCAACATAGGTTCCTCGGCTACAATGATAGGCAACCCGATAGGGATATACATAGCCCTTCAGTCTGGCAAGAGCTTCGAGGAATTCTTACAGTGGGCTACCCCCGGAAGCTTCCTCGCCTTACTCACGCTCTTACCCATAGCCTTACTCTGGCTCTCTAGGTCTGGCCTATTCAAGAAGTTAAGGGAAAAGGGCTCTACGGTAAGTTTAGACGAGTGGAGCGCCTTGGGCATAAGTGTGGAGCTCTACAATGCCTACAAGTCTGGCAAGCTGGCCGGCAAAGAGGCCGAGGAGGTAAAGGTCGCCCTCAAGAGGTTCAAGAGGGGCTGGGCCTTCTTTATAACTGTACTGCTTCTGATCGCGTTCCATGGACCTCTCTCGGAGGTCTTGAACAGCTTTCTAGCTTCTTTATACGCTACTATGAGCGCTGGCTCGGAGGTCAGCATACATGCAGAGGCATCGCCCGAGGCCTTATTGGTGTTCAGTCCAATAGTTGTTGCTGCGGTTTTGATGCTCACTCACGAGGAGCCTAGGAGGTTGGTAGAAAAGGGCGTTGAATGGTGGACGTTGCTGTTCTTCATGTTTCTGTTTGCTATAGCTTCCGCACTCAGTTACACTGGAGTGACCGATAAGATGGCCTACTCGTTAGTCAAGATGGTCGGAGGGCTTACTTTCGAGTCCACGGTTACTTTGGCAATTACAATAGCTGTCGTTTCCGCATTAGTTTCTGCTTTCTTAGACAACATGCCAGTGGTCGTCGCTCTGAGTCCCGTGGTTAAGACCTTAATAGAAGTGGGCCTCCCGGGAGGAGAGGTGCTGTGGTGGGCGTTGTTGTACGGCTCTACGATGGGAGGGAACATGACGCTAATAGGAAGCACAGCCAACATAGTGGCCCTAGGGATACTCGAAAGGTACGGACGAACGGTGAACTTCTGGGAGTGGTTTAAGGTAGGAGTTGTGGCAGTGGCGGCTACCTTGGGGGTGGCGCTGGCCTCGCTCTTGCTCCACGCCTACCTAGCGTACTACTAGCAACGCCACCGCCCTGGCCCCCCAGAGGGAAGCCTTCCTGATCACGTCCCTGGGCAAGTCCCAAGCGCCCTTGTCCGCACCGACAATCAGCGTCTTGGGGACTTTGTTTCTGCTCTTCCTAATCACGAATTCACAATCCACTTGAAAGGGGGCACACGTGCCCTCCACCCAGAACCCGCCGAAGCGGGTTACCACCACGAACGCGGCCTTCCTACCCTCAGGGCAAGAGCGCGTCAGCTCCAAGGGGTCGTGGTCGGAGGAAGTGAGCACCACGCAATCTCCGCGGGGCGTCAAGCGCTCTTCGCACGTTACCTCCAAAGTTCCCTTGTGGAGCGCTTGGACGTTCGCGTGGAACTTGGCCGTAAAAGAGTATATCATCTTTTCAGCGCCTCTAAGTAGCGGGAGTAAAGCACTTCCACTATCAAGGGGTGGTCGCCCAGAGGCTTGGCGAATACAACGTTCTTCCCGTTAGAGGCTCTCAAAGCCCTTTCCCTAACGTCCCGAACAACGTGGCTGCTCTCGGATATAAAGAACGGCACTACCACGACCAACTCGCCTGGGGCCTCTTTGATTGCGTCCTCCACGCTGGGCTCTCCCATTAGGTAGCCCACGTAAACCTTCTTTCCCAGTTTCTTCTCGAGCATTTTGGCTACGTTATCTACCATCTTATAGAAGTCCTTGTTCTTACTCCCGTGGGCTACTAAAACCAGAGACGCCTCCACAGCCCCTAGCCTATGCCCTGAACGACCTAAGCTCTATAAGCCTTCTATAGAAGTTTTCCCTCTTGAAGCGCGCGAACCTCACCTTCGGTCCCGTTAGCGCTACTGTGAACTCGTCTCCGGAAACCTCCACGATTCCGTCCAACAGTACTACAGCCTCGTTGACGTTGTAAACAATTTTCACCTTAACTTCGGCGTCGTGCGGGATCACTACCGGTCTGGCGTCGAGCTGGATGGGGTTGACCGGCACCAACACCATTACTTCCGTCCGCGGGTCCACCACGGGGCCCCCGGCGCTCAGCGCGTAGGCCGAGGACCCCAAGGTCGTGGAAACTATTATCCCGTCGCCCTCTAAACCCTCATATACAGAATACCCGGACACCTCGACGTTCAACTTAGTGACCCTCTTCCACTTGCTTAGCACTGCGAACTCGTTGAGCGCGAAGTGACCGTCGACCTCGAGCCTCCTGTGCTCCTCCAGCTGATACTCCCCCCTGACGAACTTGTTGACAGCCTCGTCGACCCCCTCTGGCTCGACGTCCAGCAAGAAGGCCCTCCTTCCGGCCCTAACCGTCATCACTGGGGGAGTCTCGCACGGGGCCCTCGAGAGGGTGTACAGAAGCGTCCCGTCCCCTCCCACGACCACCAAGCCGTCCGCGGCGCACGGGTCTCCCTCGGGAAACCACCTCACCCTAACCCCCGCCCCCTCTAGTTCCTTCGCGACCCTCTTCGCCAGTCCCCTAGCCCTCTCGTCGGGCTTGAATGAGATTACGACTTCCACTTAACTACCCCTAGGGCCCAGCGACCTATAGTAATAGAGCGTTAGGACTCCCGCCAGCGTCGGGATAAAGAAGGGCCACACGATCGACGGGATTATGTTTGTAATTACCAGGTTCAAAATTCCGGTAGGATCGTAGGAGAAGTAACTTAGAGCTACTTCGCTGCTCAGCCAGTGGTAGGCCAAGTAAAACTCAGTAGGCCTTATGAGGTTCACGTGAAGTAGTATTAACAAGCTCAGCAAGCCGTACGTCCTCTTGTCGCCGGAAAGCAACACTAGCGTGGCGAACGTTAAGTAGTGTTGTGGGGATACCAAGCGGTTGAAGAGTAAGTACGGCACCAAGGCGACTGCTGCGCCGGTTTCCGGAGAAGGCCTAACCTTCCATATCAAGTAATAGGTTATGAGGAGTAAAGCTGCCTCTATGAAGGTGCCCACTTTCCCCCACCACAGCAACTCTACCGGGTTACCGAGGAAGCTGGGGTAGTAGTTGACGTCACCAATGTTGCGGTTAGTGTGGAACAATAAAGTACATGAGAGGAAGACCTGTGGCTCCACAATCAAGAAGTACAGCGAAGGCAAGTTAGCTATTAAGAAGCCGAGCATCCAAAGGGGTTTCTCCTTTGAGTTCATCAGCAGCGCCGGCACGGCTAAGGCTGCATAGATTTTGGACGAGACTATCCCCCAACTGACGCCCGAAAGGAACTGGGAAAGCTTACGACCTCTCTTCAACAAAACCAACGAAGCTACCAAGAATGGTATCAAGAACGCCTCGAACATCCCCCACTCTATAATAATAACTATGGGAAGGAATGAATATAAGCTTAATAGGAACTTGTCCTTGCCGTAGAACTTATAAATAAGGAAGGCGCCGATCAAATAGAACAACGTGAAATATCCGTGAGCGAGGAGGTAGTAAACGAAGGCAGGGGCACCGAAGAGCAAGGCCCTAATCTCTGCCATGTCAACGGTCCTCGGGACTACTTGGTAATAGTAAGGCTTGTCGAAAGCTAACTTGTAAGTTAAGTAAACTGGTACGAAGAAGGGTGAGAGCTGAGGTAGGTAAGCGTAGCCCGGGTAGAATATCTGAGGGTTCGGTAGGCGGCTTCGCATCAAAAGGGTGTTGTTATACGTCCACTGGTACAAGTCTTTCCCTTCTGTCAGCAACTTGCCGAACTTCAAAGTCATTAACAAGTCCCAGTGGTGCCCGCTGAGTCCTGAGAGCAAGAGCAAGACGGCTATGAAGACCAGAGCCCCCTTAACGGTCTCCAAGTTCTTAGAAAGCCACTTGTACCACAAGAGCGTCCCAAAGAGTACTACAATTAATGGCAAAGCGTATATCCAGTAGTCTATCGTTAACAAAATAAACTTTCCTATCAATGGATCTTCAATATTCCTCGCGATAATTTTTATTCTTGAAGTTTTATTACACTTTAGCGATATCTGGACCAAGTATTTGAGGCCGATCACGTCCTTGAACGGCGTCGAGCGGAGGACCTCGTGCTCGCAGCCCTCGAACTTAATAATGCTGTCAAACTTCATTGCAAAAGGTCCCTTAATACCTATCAGCCTCACGGCGTCGTCGGTGCTCTCCACTCCATCTAGGGCAGGGACCGAGAGGCCCAAGACGCCGTTTGTGAAGTTCAACAGATCTATGTTGATCGTGTCGTTTACGATGTATACTACCTTTTTAAATTTACCGTAATCGATAACTATCTTGGAATCGTTGACGACACTAACCTTAGGATAACCCAAGTGAGAAAGCGGAGTGCCGTTGAAATAGCTCAACACGTCGTTGAAAGACAACAACCAAACGGTAGAGGTCTCGTGAGGGGTGAAGAACACTATAGTAGGGCGGTTGTAGGGGCTGGGCGTCACCATTATGCCGTAGTTGCATCCTGTGACGAAGACCGAACCGCTCCACTCAACTCTAACGGGCTTAATTTGCGTGGTTAGTATGACGAACAAGGAAGATATGGACGCGAGCACCACTGCTATTACAAACGTCGCCTTGGCTACGGAAGCTGGGTCTTCTAGCTTTTCTCCCAGTTTTTCTATTAATCTCAATCTCGCGTGCCCGCGTTCGGGCTTCTGAACACAATTAATTGCTGCGCAAGACCAGCTCCACGACTTTCCACGAGATTGCTAATAAGGTAGCGGAAACGAGCGCGTTGAGGACTCCCATCCAGAGCGAGGACAGCAAGTCGGCGCCGATCAACGCGTAATACACAGTCCAAGTCATTAGGGTTGAGAGGGCGAAGGCCTTGCCCAACTCTTCGGGCTCCAGCGCCAGTGCTGGGACGCTTATTATGACCAATACTGCCAGAAGAGCCGTTCTCCTCTTACGCTTAACTAAGAACAAGGCCGGCAGACCTGCGATGGGTATTCCGCTTAGCGAGAACCCCCGACTTTCTATCGGCTCCGCGACCGGCACCCCCCAGCCGGCCTCGGGCGTCCAGCCGGAACCGAAGGGGTGCAACGAGTTCTGCCTCAACACCTCCCTAACCTCCGAGGTGCCCTTGACGTTCTCCCTCTGGACCCACAGGGCGGCCACGCCGGAGACCAGAGGAGCGGCGAAGGAGGTTCCGTCGAGCCTTAAGAATAATGCCTTTCCGTCCTCCTTGGCGCACGGGTCCTTCACTACGTCAGCTATGTAGGAATAATTGGGCACCGGCAAGTAGAGCCCAACCCCTATGCTCGAGAAGTCCACGCCGGGGCCCCCGTTGCTGAAGCCCGCAACTTCAAACTTCCCGTCCTCGTAGGACAAGGCCGACACTCCTATGACGTTTTCCGAGAGCGCGGGGAAAGATGGGACCTTGAGGCCCTCGTTTCCCGCTGCGGCTATGAAGGCCACCTCCGAACTCTTAGAGTAGATCGTGTTCCACAAGCTCCTCAGCACGAAGGCGCTGGGGACGTCCAACAGAGGCCCGGTCACCGGAGTTACAGAGCCCAAGCTCAAGTTCACCACCTCCGCCTCGCCGTCCGGCCCCGCGACAGCCTTCTCCAAGGCCAGCTCCAGCGCTTCCGGATCTATGAGAGGAACGGCTTGAACCACGGAGCCGTCGTGGTCGAGGAAGAGGACGTAGCTGGCCACCTTAGCTACGTACAAGGTTACGTCTGGGGCTATTGATAGGAGCGCCGCAGCGACCGCCGTCCCGTGGCCCCCCAAGTCGGTGGTCTCGTTAACGGGCGCGGCCAAGTAGGCTTTCCGCCCATTTATCTCGGTTAACTCATATACACACATGGTAACGTTTCTGTACTTGACGTATTTGAGGCAATCCCCTTCGTGCGCCTTGTAAACCGCGTTGTAATACCAGTCCACCGTCCTGTTGAAAACGGTCTTCAAAACGTCGATGTCCGCCCCAGTGTCCACAATTAAGACCTTCACGCCCTTGCCCGTGATCCCTTCCGAGAAGGCGCTCGAGGCGTGCAAAACGTCCTTCCACCAGCCGAACGTGCAGTCGCCGGAGTCGGCGAGTAAGGACAGCGTAAGGATCATGACAACTATTATGCTCCTCAACTCCCTCACCAACCCAACTCCTCTACTATGAATAAAGCAATGGAGAAGGTTACTAAGAAAAGCGCCCCTACGATGAAGTTGGAGAGTGCGTAGTAACCGCCCAGCAACGCGTAGTTGAACAAAGTGGACAAGAACAAGTAAATGGAGATGGCGAATACTAGATGTTTGAACTTAACGCACCTCAAGGTCCGCGCCCACCTTCAAAAAGCCTCCGGGGCGCTTTCTCTTAGGGATTCAACCATGGATCTTATAGGGCTGTTGTTCTGGTTATTGTTGTTAACTATGATAACCGAACCTGTCCTGGAATATCAACGCGTAAAGGCGGCAAGAATGAACATATTGAGGAAAATAGAAGAGAAGTACGGCTACAGAGTCATCACCTTGATACATAGGCAAGAGAAGGTGGGCTTCTTCGGCATACCCTTCTACCGCTTCATAGACGTGGAGGACAGCGAGGCCGTTATTAGAGCTATTCACAACACCCCCAAAGACGTACCGATAATGGTAATACTTCATACGCCGGGCGGAATGGTATTGGCTGCATCCCAGATAGCCAAGGCGCTTCACGACCACCCCGCCAAGAAGGTAGCCGTGGTGCCCCACTACGCCATGAGTGGCGGTACGTTGATAGCCTTAGCAGCGGACGAAGTATGGATGGGGCCTGCGGCAGCCTTAGGGCCGCTAGACCCTCAAGTGCCTGTGGCCACCCCCGCAGGCCCAATACACTTGCCCTCTCCGAGCGTGGTCAAGGTAGCGGAGGAGAAGGGCAAGGAAGCCAGCGAATACTTCTTAGTGCACGCAGACGTTGCCAAGAAGGCGTTAAACGAAATGTTAGAGTTTGTTACATACATCCTCAAGGATAAGGTTGGCGAGGAGAATGCGAGGAAGGTGGCGGAAGAGCTGGTGGCCGGCAAGTACACCCACGACCACCCGTTGTTCTACGAGGATCTGGCGAGGCTCGGGTTGCCGGTCAAGAAGGGGGTCCCCGAGGAGGTCTGGGCCCTCATGGAGCTCTACCCGCAAGCTCAGCCGCAGAGGCCTGGCGTGGAGTACTTGCCGGTCCCGGCTGTCCCCCAGAAGAGGGGGCTCGACAATAAAACCTAGACCTTTACAGTTTTTTAGGAGTACGCTATGATAGAGATAGACGGTTCCTTCGGCGAGGGAGGAGGTCAAATACTTAGGACCTCAGTCGCCCTCTCAGCAGTAACTTTGAAGCCCGTTAGGATATTCAACATAAGGGCTAAGAGAAAGAACCCGGGCCTGAGGAGACAACACATGACCGCAGTCAAGGCCTTGGCGGAGATGACCGACGCCGAGGTCCGCGGCCTCGAACTTGGCTCTACCGAAATAGTGTTCGTGCCGAGAACTTTGAAAGCCGGTACGTTCAAGTTCGACATAGGCACGGCCGGCAGCGTCAGTTTGGTGCTTCAAGCCATCACTCCGGCAGCTCTCTTCGCCCCGGGAGAAGTGAGGGTCAGGCTGAGAGGAGGCACGGACGTGCCGATGAGTCCCCCAGCCGACTACTTGAGGTTTGTCTTCTACCCCTTGCTGGAGAGGTTCGGCGCCAAAGTAGAGTTGGTCCTCAAGCGGCGCGGTCACTATCCCAAGGGAGGGGGAGAGGTGGAGTTCAGCTCTACCCCGACGGACTCGTTGGTCCAGTGGGGCGAGGTGGAGCGCGGGGACGTTTTGAAAGTTCGCGGCCTATCTCACTGCGTTAAGCTTCCCAAGCACGTCGCTGAGAGGCAAGCGAGGGCAGCCGAGGGGGTGCTCAAGAAAGCCGGCCTGAGGAACGTGGACATAGACTTGGAGTGGTACCCTCCTGAGAGGGACCCCCACCTAGGGCCGGGGAGCGGGGTGGTGCTTTGGGCAATAACGGAGAAGAGCTTACTCGGCGCAGACTCCTTGGGTGCGAGGGGGAAGAGGGCCGAAAAGGTGGGCGAGGAGGCGGCGAGGAAGCTGTTGGAGGATCTAGGCACTGGTAAGGCCTTGGACAGACACATGAGCGACATGATAATTCCCTACGTCTCTTTGGCGTGCGGGACGACCGAGGTGGGAGGCGCCGCGCTGACTATGCACGCTTGGACGCACGTACACGTGGTCAAGAAGTTCCTCCCGGACCTCGAAATAGAGATCTCCGGTGAACTGAACAATCCATTCGTTATGAGGGTGAAAGGCGTTTGTTGGAAGCGCTAGGGCACCCTTTCGGCGTAGAGCTCCCACACCCTCTGGCAGTGGGGCCCCCACTCCACCCTAACCGGGTTCAACAAGCCCGCCCTCATCGCGTGATCCACCAAGATTATGGCGAACATAGACTCGACTACGGATACTGCCCTTAGGACTATAGCCGGGTCGTGCCTTCCCGGGACCTCTACCTCTGCCTCATCCAGCGTGCGGATGTTGACCGTCTTTTCGGGAATCATTATAGAGCTTGTCGGCTTAAAAGCCACCCTGATCCTTATCGGCGCTCCAACGCTTATCCCGCCTAACATCCCACCCGCCTTCTCGCCTTCCAAAGTGGCCTCGCCGACGGAGCTCACTATCTTGTCTCTCGCTTCGCTCCCCCGAAGGCGGGCCAGCTTGAAGCCCCAACCCACCTCGAAGCCTACGCTCGCCGGTATGCTCATCATTGCCTTAGCCAAGTCAGCCTTTAGCTTGTCGAAGACCGGCTCCCCTAGCCCGGCGGGAACGTTCCAAGCCACCGCCTCCACGACTCCGCCTACGCTGTCCCTCCTCTCGAGTACTCTTTTCAATACCTCTTCGGCCCTCTCCTCGCAACACAAGACGCGGAAGGGCGAGAGGCGCGACCTCAAAGACTCCTCGGCGTCGACCGCAGACGGGAACTCCTCCCCGCCCAGCTCCACTACATAGCCGGAGATCACCACGCCCAGACAGCTCAATAGCTTCTTGGCCACCGCCCCGGCCGCCACTCTGGCTGCCGTTTCCCTGCCGGAGGCCCTTCCGCCCCCTCTGTAGTCCCAGTGTTCGTAACCGTACTTCTTTATGTAAGCTAAGTCGGCGTGGCCAGGCCTAGGCGTTTCCTTGATCTTTTCGTAGTAACTAGAGATAACGTCCCTATTCTTTATTATTATTGATATAGGCATACCGGTGGTCTTCCCGTTGAAAACGCCGCTCATTATCTCGGGGAGGTCCGGCTCCTTCCTCGGGGTCGTGAACCTCCTCCCGGGCCTCCTGAGCGATAGCTCGACCAAGAGGTCTTCCTCGCTGAGGGGCAAGCCGGCCGGACAGCCGTCTATTACTGCGCCTATCGCTTTGCCGTGGCTCTCTCCCCACGTGGTCACACTGAACATCTTACCTATTGTGTTTCCGCCCAACGCATGTGGCCCCGTGTTCGAGAGGTGACAAGGGGAAAACGGCTTTACGGACTGCTCGGCCAAGTTTCAATAAAAATGGAGAATGGTGCCTCAGGAGTTGGGTAGTGAGGTTATGAAGAGGTTCGCTGCTTTTCTACCGCTACTCGCCGCTATATCTCTGGCCTACACCCCGGCCTACCCGTGTACTTACTGCCACACGCCTTGGTTGAAGCTAAACGGCAACGTCAAGACAGTCGGGTTCCACAAGATCGACTTGTTGCAAGGCGCCCACGCCGGCCTCTACTGCTCCAACTGCCACGACTCCCAAGACCCTATCAAGCTCGTCAACGGAGCTACCGTAGTCCCCAAGAACCTAGCCTCCCCGGAACAAATGCACCAGTACGACACCTTGTGCGCCCAGTGCCACCCAAGGGTGTACGCTGACTATCTAGTAGGGGCCCACGCCAACGAAACCTTCGTGTGCGAGGGTGGCAGCTCTCACTTCGTTTACGGCTACAAGGGGGCGCCTTACTGGTACCACGAGTGCCCTCAATATACTAACTTGGAAGTGGTCCAGGGCAAGCCGTGCGTCTTTTGCCACGACCCGCACAACCCCATAAAGCCTCCGGCAAGCATAATGCCCCCTCCGAGCGACCGACCCGAGCCCTACCCTCAGCAAGCCGTCTTGAATTCGCTATTCTTCTTGATGGCCCTAGCTACAGCTCTCTCTGTTATAGCATACGTTAAGAAGTGAGGTAGAGTACGTTGGGTGGGAGCATGGCTAGTCAGACCCGTAGGAACTTACTCAAGGGAATAGCCGCGGCGAGCGCGGTAGGCCTCATGACAATCAACAGGGACGAAGTAGGTAAGGTACTGCACAAGCTCAGCGACGAGGAGTTGTTAGGCTATGTCTACGACGAAGGAGGGTACGTGATAAGCGAGTACAGTCCTTACAAGACCCCCGAGGAGATTAAAAAACTTGCAAAGAAGAAGGAAGAGGATGCGAAGAAGAAGTGTATGGAGAGCGCTAACTCGATATGTCAGAGGCTCGGCGAGAACAGCCCGGAGTGCAGGCTGGCGAAGAAGCACTGCAACGAGATCAAAGTAAAGTGGACCTTAGCTAAAAAGGGAGTTCGCTGGGCTATGGCGCTGGACTTGAACAAGTGCATAGGCTGTAGGCGCTGTGCCTACGCTTGTGTACAAGAGAACAACGTCGATCGTACTCAAGGGATAGAATGGATTAAGGTAGTTAATGTAAATAGGGAGGAGCTGGAGCTGCTAGGAGTGGACATTAACTACGTGGAAGCCCCTTACAAGGACAGAGTCTACATACCGGTTGCTTGCAACCAGTGTGAGTACCCGCCTTGTACCATGGTTTGTCCCGTGAGGGCTACTTGGCAAGAGGCCGACGGAATAGTGGTCGTCGACAGCTACCGCTGCATAGGCTGTAGGTACTGCATAACTGCTTGTCCCTACGGCGCCAGGCACATGAACTGGAAGCCCGTAATTGTGGACGCTTTGACCTTAAACCCCAACATGCACGTCTTTGGCAACGTACCGAGAGAAGTACATACGGTGGAGAAGTGCACTTGGTGTATACAGAGGACCAGGGACGGCGGCACGACCGCTTGCGTGGAGATCTGTCCGGTGGGCTCCAGGGCCTTCGGTAACCTCCACGACGAGAATAGCCCGATACAGAGGATAATAAAGGAGTACGGCGTGTTCGTGTTGAAGCCCTTCGCCGGCACCAAGCCGAGGTTCTTCTACTACTTCGGCCCGGCCAGGACGCCTCCCCTGGATTCGGAGAACCCCAATTCCAGTAACTGGCTGGGCAATCCAAAAGCCGAGGGAGGAGTAGAGAAAAACGCCTCCGAAGCCTCTCGCGCGAAAGGTAGCGAAAGGGGTGAGCTACCGTGAGCAATCCGATAATAGAATTCGTTTTAACAATATGGTACATAATAAAGCACATGTTCAAGGGAGACTGGAGAGGTTGGACGTGGATATTCGCAATGGCCGGCCTGACGGCCTTCGGCTTGGGCTTGTGGGCAGGGGTCCAAGCAGCGCCGGCGATTTACGTTCAGCTGGTCTACCACCTTGGGGTAGACCCCAAGCTGTTGCAACAGCTCGGGATCTCTGATCAGAGAGGCGGCATGGTCTACACAGCTATGAACGACTGGGTAGCGTGGGGCCTCTACATATCGTTCTTCGTCTTCTGGGTCGGCGTAGCAGCCGCCGGCGTGCTCTTCGGCGTAGCAGCTTACGTCTTCAGAGACAAGGGATTCATGAGGCTAGCGCCGCTCGCCGAGGTCCAAGCCGTAGCTGCGCTGACAGTCGCGCTCCTCTTGGTCTTTGTCGACGTCGGGAGGCCGATAAGGACTATACAGCTGCTGGCTCTGCCGATAGCCACGCAGTTCCAGTTCCCGAACCCTCAATCGATTTTCGACTACGACTTCACCGTACTGAACGGCTACCTCGTGATCAACTTGATAGGGGTACTGATCGCGGTGCACTGGTACCGCAGAGGGCCTAAGTACGCCCCGCCGAAGTGGCTGATGTACTTGTTCATGGTAATAGCCGCCCCGATGGCCATAGGCATACACACGGTAACAGGTTTCATCAGCCAGCCGCTGACGGCGAGGCCCATATGGAACGCCCCCCTCTTGGCGCCACGCTACGTGGCCACAGCGTTGGCAGCCGGGCCGGCACTGCTCTTAATAGTGTCCGTAATAGCAGAGAAATTCTATAAGGGCTTCAGAGTACCTGACTACGTATACGAAAAGACGCTAATAGCCGCGACAGCAGCGATGATAGTCGGGCTTTACTTCACCCTCTCGGAAGCCCAAGAGCTCTTCTGGTATACTACAGAGCCGGCTAAGAGGGCCCAAGCGATCAGCGTGTTTAACTTCGCCCTACAGCCGTTCTGCTCGCTCATAAAACCTATACTCAAAGACTTCGCCGTGTTCTTCTCCGGCTCGATTCAAGGGTGCAGCTGGGGCTACCCCGGCATGGAGTACTTGGCGTTAATGAACTTCGTTTGGATAATCCTCGGTTCCATAGCGGTGTTGTTGACGATATTTGTGCCGAAACTGAGGAAGACGCGCAAGGGCGTGGTCTTCCTGAGCACCCTAATAATATTGGCGGTGGTCGGAGAGAAGACCTTACCCATAGTCGTACCGGCGTACGTCCCCGACGTGTTGGGCAAGCTCGTGGTCTACCAGCCGACGCCGTTAGAATGGGCACTCACGGTAGCGGCGCACGCGGCTGGAATGATGGTTTACATGCTGCTCGCGAGGCCGGTACTGAGAGCTATTATCGCCCACTACGGCAGCGAGGGAGAGCACTGACCAAAACGCCCCTCTTGGATCTCAGCGCCTTTTTAATTCTCAAAACGGCTCTTCCGACGCAAAAAGCTTCGCAGCCTTCCTCTAGGTCCCTCAGGCACCCTTTCTTCAGCGCCTTACAGCTCTCACAAATCTCGTTTCCGAGGTAAATCCAGTTTATGTAGGCCGATACTCTCCCCTCAAGGCAAGTTGCGGCCTCGTCCGGGGACAAGGCAGCGCTCCCGAGGACCAGACCCTTTCCGGCAGGCGCGGCGAGGGCGCTCTCGTCACAATATAGCAAGAGGTCCAGGGCCTCCTCTGAGGCTCTGAGCTCCTTTCCCGGCTTACAAGTGACCACGAAGACCGTCCTCAACAACCTCTTTCCAGACAAACTCTCACTGCCTCTTCCAAGGCCCTAGAGGGGTCTATGGGGAGCCACTCCCTAACCGCCTCGTCCGGAAACGTCCCCTTCAAGACTGACCTCTCTATATCATCTAGCTTGTTTTCCACCTCTTTCGCCCTCAAATAAACTTCGCCGTCCAGGAAGCGAGCGACGTCGTCCAAGGCGTTCATCAATATTATTTTTGCCAACCCTTGCCAGCCTAACTTCAAAAGCTCTACGAGCCTCTTGTATTTAACTGACTTTACCTTTGCCATTAGAGGCCTTTGAGAGCCAACTTCAAACCACAACACCAACCCCTCCCCGAAGTCCTCTGCCTTTCTCCTCGCGTCCTCCAAGTCCTCAACTTCCACCGACCTAGGACCGTCTAGAGGGTACAACTTCAAGGTTTTCATGTCCCTGTAGGCCAGGGGGACCAACGACCAGCGCCCGCCCTTCAAGAGCCCGTGGTCGCCGCCCACCCAAGGGCTCCCGGATCCGGGCCCCAACAGCTCGAAGACCCTCGTCTCCTCCCCCAGCTCTCCCTCGAAGAGCTCCAGAGCCTTCTTGGCGAAGGGGGAGTCCACGTCTAGCTTCTTTCTGGTCGCCGCGCGTACGCGCCCGTCGTAAAAGAACAAGGAAACCATAGTTCCGTCCAACTTTTCGTAGGCTAAAAGTGGTTTTTCGGGAAAGTCCATTTCTCCTACGTTAAAGAACTTATGAAGGGGGTAGGCGACAAGCTCGGGACCTTCCTTACTCCACTCTATTACGGTTCCTCTGGAGTCCAATAACAAGGGCACAGGCTCCTTCGGCGGCCTCTTGTATGAGTAAACGCATAGCTTCTTGTCTTCGTAGGGGTAGCAGTTCACAGTTAAGCGGGACAGGAGCTCCCTTACCTCCGACTCGCTCCCTTCTCTGCCTAAGACCTCCTCGTAGGGAGGCTCTTCTCCGAGCCACAGTGACGTGAGCGCCAGCAAGAGAGCGTTGGCCATAGCCTCGGGGCGTCGAAAGCGGGCCTTTTTTAGTAGCGCACCTCCCCTAGCGCGGCCGTGGGCTCGCCGTCTAGGTCTATTACCGCGTACAGCAGCGCCCCGTGTTCTGCCTCCGACCCGGGGTTCACGGCCAAGGTCTTGCCAACCCTCGCGACCCCCCTCGACTCGTGTACGTGCCCGTGCAAGCTCAAGAGCGGCCCGTTCTTTTCTATCCACTCCCTAACCGCCGTCGAGCCCACGTGGCCCCCCTCGTGGTAGTTGCTGTAGTCCAAGAACCCCTTCGGGGGAGTGTGAGAGACCAAGACGTCGCACTTGTTTTTGGGCAACATTTCCTTCAATCGCGCTTCGGAAGTTTCCCTATAGGTGCCGAAGGGAGTGTACGGCACGTACGAGAGACCACAGAACTTGAGTCCGAAGAACGTGGCCTCTTCTCCCTCTAAGACCTCATCCATATACGGGTGGTCCACATTACCAGCTATTACGAAGTACTTCACTCCGGCCTCTTTTAGGTCCCCTAGCCACTCCCCTATCCTAGCGGCGGCTGCCTTGGCCAACAAGCCGGGGGCGTTCCTCTCCACCTCCCTGTCTGGGGCGTTCACGAAGTAGCCCCCCGAGGCTAAGAATAGCTCTTCTCCCATCTCCTTGGGGTCCTTTCGCCTTCCCCAGACGCACCTCGTGACCCTCCCGTTGGACACGCACTTCCCACTCAAGTCGCCCGACACGACCAGTAGGTCTGCCTCCAGCTTAAAGTACAACTCCTTAGTGAGCTCTAAAGCCTTAACGGAGCCGTGCAAGTCGCTTACGTGTAAGAGCCTCAAGGTCTTGCCCCGAGGGGTCCGGAGAAAACTCTAAAACCTCTTTCAAGCTTGCTACCGCGGAGGGCCCGTAGCTCAGCCAGGAAGAGCGCCGGGCTTTTAACCCGGTGGTCCCGGGTTCAAATCCCGGCGGGCCCGCTACAGCGGGCTACGGGCTCCTACGCTCCTCGATCTTCCAAACACAGTTGCCCGGCTCCCCCTCCTTGCGGAGCACGACTCTGGCGTCCGAGGGCCCCCACCTCTTCCCGAAAGCCTCAACCGCAGCGCTGCCGTAGGCCCTTTCCAGGACCCCGGCGATCAAACCCAAGCAAGCGGCGCAAGAGCCCCTGCCCTTCAGCCTCCTCCTCTGTGGACAGTTCCTTACCTCGATGACCAAGGGTCTGAAGCTCTTTACCTCGTAAGAGTAGGGCTTACCTATTAGTTCGAACAAGTTGAAGTATGCCTTTACCAGCTTCTCCGGGGGGACGCTGCCTACCACTTCCAGCACCTTCTGGGCGAGAGAGTCCGAAGAGAAGGCCTTCGCCAGCTCGAAGGCTGTGTCCTCGTCCACGAGCTCCGGAATCACCGACAGCACGAAGTCTTCACACGCCTCCGCCACCAACTTCAGCGCCTCCGAACGAACGCTCATCCCTTAGCGCCTCCCTGCCTTCGACATCGCGGGAGGGTAATTGCTTTTGGTGGTTGGCGTGGACTTGGCGGCTAAGAGGGCCTCCGCAACAGCCCTCTTCGACGGCTCTAACTTTTGGGTAAGGTACTTGGACAACGAGACCCTCATAAGGGTAATAGAAGCCGAGAGGCCCGAGCTGGTCGCTGTGGACGCCCCCCTTAGCCTCCCTAAAGGCCTCTGGAGGGAGGTCGACTTGGCCGCCCGGAGGGCGGGCCTCAAGGTGCTCCCTCCGGGTTGGAGGGGGATGAGGGCGTTGGCGGAGGAAGGCGAGAGGCTGAGGGAGGAGCTGACGAGGAGGGGTATAGGGGTGGTAGAGACCTTCCCGGCCCCGTTGCGGGGGCTGGTGAACCTCCCCTTGAGCGGCGACCTCTTGGACGCGGCGTTGTGCGCATTGACGGCTTACAAGTGCTTGAGGAAAGAGTGTTACTACATAAAGGCCGACGACGGAGCGATCGCACTCCCGGCGGAGGTCGTGCTGAAGAGGCCCGCGGTATCATGGTAATATTATAGAGTTACCTTACCTGCAGGAAGAGCATTTTAAGCTTCTCAAAATACGAAGAACGGGGAGCGACGTGTTAGCCAGCGGGAGGGTAATATCGCGGAGGAGGGACGGAGTGGTAGTTGAGGCCAACGGGAAGAAGTTCTTGATGGGCTATGGGGCGTACTTGGTTTGGCAGAGCTTCTCGGAGGACTCCACGCCAGAGGACGTGGTAGCACAAGCAGCCGCCATCAGCGGGATGAACAGGGAAGAGGTGGAGAGCTTAATACTGCCCCTAATTGACGAAATGCTCAACAAGGGCTTGCTGAGACATTAATTAATAATTTCTGAGGCCCCTGCGCGGTGCCCCCGCTTTGTCGCCCCGAGAGGTCCTGGACCTCCTCTCCCAGCTCATCTCCTTCAATACGGTCTCTCCCGAAGGGGAGCAGTACGAGGACTTGGTCCGTTTCCTCAAGGGCTGGCTCGAGGAGAGGGGCGTAAGCGCCGAGGTGGAGTACGTGGACGAGGAGTACAGAGCCGCCCACTGTCCCCAAGGTCCCAAGCCCTTGCTCTTCGCTTGGGTGGGCGACGGGGATCCGCTGTTGGAGTTCAACGGCCACTACGACGTGGTTCCCCCGGGCGAGGGCTGGGAGGGGGACCCCTTCGAGCCCACAGCGGCGGGCGAGTACTTGGTCGGGAGGGGGGCGACGGACATGAAGGGAGGGATTGCTGCCGTGGCCGCCTCGCTGGCCGAGCTGTCGAACTGGAAGGGAAGTAAGGTACAAGCCGTCTTCGTCCCGGACGAGGAAGTGGGCGGGCTGTGCGGGACCGGGTACAGGGTTAGCAAGCTGAAGGAGAAGTATCAAATAGGAAGGTACGTAGTTGTTGCAGAGCCGAGCGGCGGGAGCGTTTGGGTAGGACACAAGGGGGCGGTGTGGTTAGAGGTTAAGGTAAGGGGCTCCCAAGTTCACGCCTCCACCCCTTGGTTGGGGGAGAACGCCTTCTTGAGGGCCTCCAACTTAGCAACGACGCTTTACCGCGAACTCTCGGAGAGGTTCTCCAAGAGGCCCAGCTCTTACGATTACACCTCGGGCCACCCGTTGGCCAAGCTTAACACGGTGAACATAGGCGGAGTTGCATATTCCACTTCGAATAAGGAGAACGTCGTGCCAGGCTCGTTCGTTTTCAGCGTGGACATAAGGGTAATACCGGAAGAAAGCGCCGAGGAGGTAGCGAAGGAGGTGTACTCCCTCTTGCCGGACTACGCCGAAGCCAAGGTATTGGAGGTCATGGAGCCATTCATAAACAGCAAGAGCGAGTTGGCGGAAACGATAAGGAGCGCTTGGGGGCATCCTCCCAAGGTGTGCGAAGGAGGATTGGATTTAAGGTACTATAGAGGCTACGACGCCGTCGCGTGGGGGCCCGGGGACCCCTCGGAGGCCCACAAACCTAACGAAAAGATAGAGATTAGGGAAGTACTCGAGTTCGCTAAGAAATATTCGCAACTTCCCCTTCTCTTAAATAAAAAATAATCCGACTTAGTGATACCAAAGCTTATTGGTTTGCTCGAGGTCGCTTTTGTGGAGGGAGTATGGCTCCAAAGAAGGGTCAAGCGGATCTGCTAGCCTTAGCCGGGCTCGCCCTGCTCGCGCTTGGGGCGCTGGCGTACTTCGCCTTCTTCTCCGCCCGGCCAACCGGCTACGGGTTGAGCGTCGAGCTGGAAGGGAACAAAATCCTCACGACGTGTGTTAACAGCATTGCCAATCTCAAGTTGAAGTTGTTCAACCCAGCCACCAACCCGCCGGCTACGGTGACAGTTTACGTGAAGGTCAGCAACGCTACTGTGGCCGCCGTGGTAGGGGGCAAGCCCGCGACGCTGCCCCTAACCGTCACGCTGGCCCCGGGACAAGGCCTGGAGGCGGACCTCTACTTCTCGCCATCGGTCCCGGGCACGCACGAGGCGACGATTAAGGTGGTGTACACTATAAACGGGATGAGCGGTGAAAAGACCTTCCACGTTTCCGTAGTGGGTAAGAGGTGCGGCTAACTCTCCAACAGTTTTTTCAAGCTCACGTAGAAGGGCGGGTACGCTATCCCCTTCTCAGTTATTATGGCTGTTACCAGCTCCGGCGGCGTTACGTCGAAGGCGGGGTTGTAGACCTCGACGTCCCTCACGGTCACGTACACCTCCTCAAAGGGGTAGGGACACCGCCTGACCTCGTCTGGGTCCCTCTCCTCTATGACCAGCTCCCCTAACGTGGTCTTCGGGTCCACGGTGGAAGTTGGGGCCACCACGTAGAAGGGGATCCCGTGGTGCTTCGCTAATACCGCTATCTGGTAGGTGCCTATCTTGTTGGCGAAGTGACCGCTGAGGAGTATTCTGTCGGCCCCCAAGAACACTTTGTCTATTATATCCTTACTCATTAAGTATCCTACCATAGTATCAGATATCAGCTTCACAGGTATGCCATCCCTCTTGAGTTCCCATACGGTCAACCTGGCCCCTTGGTCCACAGGCCTTGTCTCCGTGGCTATTACTTCTATCCTCTTCCCCTCCTCCCAGGCCGCCCTTATTACGCCCAGGGCGGTCCCGTAGCCCGCCGTCGCCAAGCTCCCGGTGTTACAGTGGGTGAGCACGACGTCCCCGTCCTCTATTAGCTTAGCTCCGATCTTCCCCATCCTCATGTTCGATTCTATGTCCTCTTGCTGGATCCTCCTAGCCTCCTCAACTACGGCCTTCCTCACTGCTTCTGCGGAGCCAGACTCGGCGGCCCTCTCCGCGGCGTTCATTACCCTTTCCAACGCCCAGAACAAGTTAACTGCAGTAGGCCTCGTGTTTGCCAATATTTCCTTTGCTTCCCTCAATCGCTTCAGTAGCCCCTCCGCGTCCTCGCCCCCGTAGTGCAAGGCCGCTAATGCCATCCCGAAGGCCGCAGCAACCCCTATTGCCGGGGCTCCCCTAATCTCCATATTCTTTATAGCCTTGGCTACCTCCTTATAGTCGGTGGTTTCCTTCCAGAGCTCCTTCCAAGGCACGTACCTCGTGTCCAGCCACACTACCTTGTCTCCCACTAGGTCAACGGGCTTTAAGACCTCCAAGGCTTGCCCTCCTCTCCTTCCTCCGAGAGCTTAATCAAGAGGTCTAGGGCCCGGGAGGGGTCGCAGCCCCTTTCGGACGCCGAATACAAGATCTCCACGGAGGCTTTGCGGGCCAAGTGGGGATGGGGCTCTTCCTCTAGTTCCTCCAAGTACTCGCACTCCTCCAGCTCACGGTAACACGGGTCCTCGCAGAGCTCCTTTAGCAGCTCTAACGCCCGCGACCCCAACTTAAGTTTCCACCTCGTGTGGGCGCTAGGAGCAAGTGAAATGCTCAAGCCTTGCGACAGCGGAGAGCTGCTGAGGTCCATGGGCTACGACTTCCAGTCCTACAGAGAGCCCCCCAGCGAGCCCGAGCTCAGCGGCGTAAGGTTCGACGAGCTCGCGCCGGGGCTGAAGAGGTTGGAGGGGCTTTACGCCTACAAACACCAAGTTGAGACCGTAGAGGCGCTCGAGGAGGGCAAGAACGTCATCCTCGTGGCCGGCACGGGCTCCGGCAAGACCGAGGCGTGGGCGCTGGCCGCGGTCCGTGGAGGCTTGAGGACCTTGGCAGTGTACCCTACCTTGGCGCTTTCTTCAGACCAGCTGAGGAGGCTCAAGGAGTACTTCGAGGACTTGGGGGTGCCGGAGGCCGTAATGAAGGTTGACTCAACAACGGTTAAGAGGTTAAACGATTTGAGCGACGCCAAAATAGTCGCTACGAATCCGGCCTTCTTGATGCAGGACCTAAAGAGGATTGCTGAAGGGAGGGGGTACTTGAGGGAGTTCTTGTTCAAGACAGACTTATTAGTCTTCGACGAGTTGGACTTCTACGGCTCTCACGGAACGTCAGCGATACTGGGCATGATAGAAATAATCTCCTCGTACGCAGAGAAGCCACCGCAAGTGGTGTTGCTAACTGCAACCTTAGGCAATGCGGAGCAAGTGGCCAAGCTGTTGGAAGACGTCACCGGGAGGGAGAGCGTGGTCGTCTCCGGAAAGCCGTTTAAGGTGGAGAACAGGGGATACCTAGTAATATCAAAGGACTTGAGGAAGCTGTGGGAGAGGATAAGGGCCAAGAGGGAGGAGGTCCTCTCTAGGGTCCCACAACTCGCAGAGGCCTTGGTAGACTACGACGTATTTAAGGAAAACGTATTCACGATAGTAGAAGTTTTGAGAAGTAAAGGGATGAAGGTGCCCTCTCCTTCCATGGACTTTGCTGAAATAATATCCTCGTACGTCACTTGCGAGGGAGACGGCCTAACCCTCGTGTTCGTGCCCAGCATAAGGCAAGCGGAGAAGCTCGCGAGCGAGGTCAAACAGAGGCTCCCCCCGAACCTTCAAGACAAGGTGGCCACCCACCACTACATGGTGTCTAAGGAAAGGAGGAGCAAAATAGAAGAGATGGCAAGAGAGGGCAAATTGAAGGTAATAATATCTCCAAAGACGCTCGCACAGGGAATAGACATAGGACACGTGGTCAGGGTGGTCCACGTTGGTTTGCCGGACACAGTAAGGGAGTTCAAGCAGAGGGAGGGGAGGAAGGGGAGGCGCGGCGACATAGCCTTCACGGAGACCATAATCTTGCCGTTCCGTCAGTGGGACAAGAAGATGTTGAAGTACGGAACTTCGACGCTCTTAGAGTGGGCCAAAATGGATTTGGAGAAGCTCTACGTTGACACGACAAACGAGTGGGTGAAGATGTTTACCGGGCTCTGGAAGGCGGTAGCTGGACAAATAATTAGGGACGACGAGGAGGCGGTGTTGAAGTCCTTGGGACTTTACGAGGAAGGCGCGCTCACCCCGGAGGGTAAGAGGGTCTGGAGGAACTTGGGCTTCTACGAGTACGGCCCCCCCTACGGAGTGCCGAGGAGGGTTCTGAAGGGCGGTTCGGAGGAGAAGCTCGAGCCGGTCGGGAGGAGGGACTTGGTGGAGAGGTTCCAGCCCGGCTCCTTCGACTACTCCTCCGACGCGGTGGTGACGGAGGTGGACGAGAGGGGGATACTGGAGATGCCGTTGGGCGAGGCCGTCAAGCGCTACCGCTGGGCCTTCGAGGCGGTGCAACAATACTACACGATAAAGTCCAAGTGGGGGGAGACGTGGACCACGCCGGAGAAGGACTACAAGTTCGGTAAGTTAACCTCTAAGGTAGAGCTGTTGGTAAGGCCCCCCGAGAAGGGTTTTGGCAAGCTGAGCGAGGAGCCCTTGCACGTGAAATGGATAGTGGAGTCGGTCAAGGCCGACTTAAAGAGGGTGGGGAAGGGGTACGTTCCCGTTTACGAGAGAGAAGAGGTCACGCTGGACGTAAAGGTCTACGGAGAGTACGAGGATTACACCTACGGCTACGCTTACCCGATAAGCGACAGGTGGGAGGAAGTGGAGGCCTACGCCGCTATGGCCTACGCGCTCGCTGTGCTGAGGGTGAAGGACTCGATAGATATTACAGAAATTGCCTACAGCCTGAAGAAAGGGCGGTTCAAAGAGGTGGTAGTGTGGGAGAGGGAGGCCTCAGGCCTCTTGAAGTCCTTGGATTGGAACTCGGTGAGCGAGGAGGTTAGGTCCCACAAGCACGATAAGCTCACAGAAGTGGTCGCCTTAATGGTGGATCCCTACTCAGTGAGCGAGTTCTTGAAGAAGGACGGTTGGAACGAGCTCAAGGAGTTGGCTGCTGAACTTACGTTGGAAATGGGAGGGAAGGCCTTTGAAAGCTTGAGCACGATCAAAGAGATCGAGCCAAAACCGAAAGAGGCGAACTACTTCCTAATATTTGACGATTATATACTAATAAAGAAAGGTAATGAAATAATAAAGAAGAAGTTCAACAACCCCAGAGATTTGTTGGTGTTAGTGGACGTGTTCTCCAGCGGGAAAGCGGTAACCTACGTGCCCGAGAGGAGGCTGGAGGCGGTGCTTAAGGAGCACCCGTTGGTCTATAGGACTTATCTGGCGGCGGCCACCCGAGGCTTGGTAACCAACTTGTATACGTTGGTTAGGAGGAAGCTGAACAGCGAGTCATCACTCAAGTTGCTGGCCGACAGGCTGGGGATTAGGCTCGAGAAGGACGAGGACTACTTGAGGGTGTTGGAGGAGGCCTACCGGAGGCTCGCTTGAGCCCCCTTGTCGCTCAAGAACGGTATTGCTCTGGTCTCTTCTATAATGCTCTTGAGAACGTTGATGTACGTTGTTTCGTCCTTCTTCTCCGCTATCTCGTCCATAACCTTCTCTAGCCTCCGCGTGGCCTCCTCGTCCACGAGCTTTTGGAAGTACCTCGACTTGCCCTCCGGATTTATTATGCTCTCCAGCAACTTCCTAGCCCAGCCCCTCCCCACGACCCTCCCGGTGAGGTACGAGTAGACCGCGTAGCCCCTGACTGTGGGGATCAGCTTCTTGCCGGCCTTGCTCAAGGTTACGTACTTCCTCTCTAATAATGTACTAACTATCTTCGCGTACGTACTCGGCCTCCCCAACCCCCTCTCCCTCATTAACCTTATGAGGTCTGCTTGGGTGTACAAGGGCACTGTGTGGCGGGTGACGCTAACAACCTCCTTCACTTCGTACTCTCCCTCTGGGAAGCTTTCTGTTTTGATTATCGGATACACGAGGAGGAAGCCGTCAAACACCTTTTCTACGTACTTCTCTAAGATTTTCTTACCTACTACGTTCCCTCCCTCCTCAAGCGTTATTTCGTATATGGCCTTCTTCACCTTAGCCTCCTTCATCTGGCTGGCCATAAACCTCCTGAATATCATGTCGTAAAGCTTGAAGTGCTGGTTGGTGAGGTCCTTCGGCGGCGTTATTAGCCCTTCATCTATCAGCCTCCTCAGCTCCTCCGCGCTGAGGGGCTTGGTAGGCCTGATCGCCTCGTGAGCCCCTCCCTCGCCCCACCTCCTCGGGACGAAGAGGCCCTCGAACTTGGAGGTTATCCACTCCCTCGCCACCGCCATGCCGGCGT
>NZ_JBWNMZ010000015.1:0-58284 GCF_056435145.1 Ignicoccus sp. | reverse complement strand
CTCGAGGCCCGGGTCTACGCGACGTTGGCCTTGAGGGGCGAAGCCAGTTTGGATGAGCTCAGCAAGGAATTGGGTATAAACAAGAAAACTTTGTGGAGCGTATTGGACAAGCTTGAGAAAAACGGTTTGGTGGAAAAGCCTAAGAGGGGACTCTACCGGGCGAAGTCACTTGGTTGAGCTCCGCCAAGTGTGCGTAATATAGAGAAGTGTAGGCCAAGAATTCCGCCGCCGCCGGATTTGTCCTCAACAAGCTGTTCACGTACTGGGAATAGTTGTAAGCTATGAAGGAAGGGGTCTTGCAGTAGCTCCTCCCGACCACCAGGGGCATTATCTCTCTGGCCACCACCGTGCTGTTCTGTATGCTGCCTAACGCGTCCGCCGAGTTTTCGAAGGCGAGCGATGATAAGCCTATAACCTTGAAGAAGTTACCGTTAAACATGGCCCTTGCCATCTCGTCTACCGCGTCCTCTATTTGGTCGGAGAGCGAGTTCCCCGGGGGAACCACGCTCAGAGCGTACCTAGCTGCCGCGAGGCCTACGGCGTATGCTTCCCTAGCCAAGGCGTGCAAGTCCCTAATCGGAGGGGCGTAGGGCCTCTGGGCCAAGCTCTTAACCGCGGACGCCCACAGCTCTACGCTCACCGCCCTGGCCTTGGCCCTGGCCAAGGCGGACGCAACGGAAGGGAGGGACTCCGGGGTAGTGAAGTTGATGTGGGCTTCTAAGAACTTTAGCATCTCCTTCAACCTGAACTCCCTGTTGTAGACTGCCGCACACGCCTCCGCGGTCCAATAGTTGGCCCCACAGCCCGAGGGTTCTAACTCAGTATATTTCATCAGTTCCTTCACTTCCTTATTTACTATATCTTGTTCCTTATCTATTGGCGTGGCATTCAACAGCTTCTTGTAGTACGCGGTGTAGGCCTCTATCAACGCGGTGAAGGCATAGCTCGCCGCGGCGTAGTAGTTGCCTTGCCTCGATGCCCACTCAGCAAACCTCAAGTTTTTAGTTATCTCCGTGTTGTTTATGTTATACTTGGCTATGATCCCAACTGTCAAATTGTAGAGCTTCTTGTAGTGGTCCTTGAAGACGTCAAGTCTCTTTAACTCCTCGGGGGGTCGGCAGACGCTCCCCAGCGCTGCGGTGACGTTCTGGTTAGTGAAGTACCTAGCCGCGTCTATTATACTTCCAACTGTTATTACTTTGAGGCCTCCCTCCGGCACGGCCTCGCCTACGGGCACCAAGAACGTGTCTATGCCATAGCTCTTGACGGCCTTCGCTTTCACCTTTACCCCGCCGACCACCAGAACTTCCCCGCCCAAGCCTATCATGCCGGTCATTGCTGGGTGATTGATCACCTTTAAGTTGAGTAAGCTTAAGAGGGTTAGTGTCGAGGCCAGCGCGCTTCCGCTGGGACCGGCTGCCCTGAAGGTCACGTTGTAGCCCAAGTCGGCTAGGTAGTAGAGGTAGTCGTAATCGGTTAGAGGCTTGCCGGCAAGTATCGCCGCCGCCACGGCAGCCCCTCCCATAGAGCCTTGGAAGTCGTAGCCCAGCAAGGCTCCCCCGACGTAGTACCTACCCTCCCCCGACACGGTCCGGACGCTCAAGTTGGAGAGGGCGCCGGACGTAGAGCCCACAACCGCCGGGGCGAAGCCCCAGTAGCCCGCCGGGGGCGAGTAGGTCAAGGCCGGGTAAGCGAGCATTACGGTTCCTAGGACGAGCAACGCCAGGCTGAGTCCTTCGCTCCTGTTCAATCCGCGTACCCAGCGGGCCCCCCTCTTCGGCGTTAACAAAGATAATCTCATTCCGCGCTGTCGAGCTAGGGCCAGAGTCAATGGTCGGCGGCGAGTTCCTTGTCGTACTGACGCTAGTCTCCGTGATCTTGGCTTTCGGGTACTCCGGGTTGCTGGACTTGGTAACTATCTATATGGAAAGGAAACTGTGGGGCAAGATCATGCAGAGGTACGGGCCGGCTCACGTGGGCTACGCCGGACTACTGCAGCTGATAGCTGACTTCCTAAAGTACTTATCAAAAGAGTTGTACTCTCCCAAGAGGGCTAACAAGCTCTTCTATTACGGGCTGCCCCTGCTGCTCATAGCTATAATATCCGTACCCTTGGTCCTGATTCCGCTGGACTACGTAGCCCTTTCCGGTTTGGAGGGGCTGCTCAAGCTCGCGGGAGTTAACGTGAACTTGAGCGACTATGCCGCCTCGAAGTTGTTAGACCGGCTGGCCCCCGGCGTGGGCCTCTTGGGGTACGTCGCTGTAGTTGCGGTAACCATGCCTTTGATGTACATGCTGTCTTGGAACCAAGCAAACAAGTACGGAGCCTTGGGGGCTTTCAGAACCGTGCTCTTGCTGATAACGTACGAAGTGCCCTTCTTAATAGCAATTGCAGCGGTCGCCGCATTGGGAGGTTTGAGCTTCTACAAGGTAGTTAACTTCCAAAAGTCTACGTGGCTTGCCCTCTTGAACCCCATAGCTGCGCTGGTACTCTTCATCACGCTGTTGGCAGAGAGCGAGAGACCTCCCTTCGACCACCCCGAGGCGGAGCAAGAGATAGTCCACGGATGGAACGTGGAGTACGGCGCGGGCGAGTTCATACTGCTTTACGGCTTGTACTTGTATACGAAAGCCCTCTACGCCGACGCGCTGATCACGGTCTTCTTGCTAGGGGGGTGGCTGGGTCCCGCCTTGCCGGGAGTGCCGGTGGGGCTGACTAACGCTATATGGTTCACCGTTAAGATGGTTGCCGTGTTCGCCTTGTTCATACTAGTAAGGGCCGCGCTGGCGAGGCCTAGGGTGGATCAGATACTCGAACTAGGCTGGACGAAGATTCTGGCCTTATCGATAGTAGCTCTTTTCATATCGTTAATTGTAAAGAGTGTTTGGCTCGCGTGAGGTGAGACCCTTGGAGGAGAGGAAGTTCGTAGAGGTTAGGGAGAGGTGGGGGAGAAAGACAAACGTCCTGGGGGTTCTGAAGTCGTTAAAGGCGGTCGCTGAGTACTTGGTGCAGTCCCGGCCGACCACCCTTTATCCCTTTGAAAAGAACGACTTGCCGGAGAACTTCAGAGGCGTGCTAGTGTACGATATAGAGAAGTGTATAGGCTGTGGTGCGTGCGTGCTGGCTTGTCCTAACAACTGCTTGTACCGCCGCCCCGGCCCGAAGACGGAGAAGAACAGGCCCGGAATATACATAGCCTTTGAACCGACCCACTGCTTGTTCTGCGGCCTCTGCGTGGACGCGTGTCCGCCCGTCTCAGGGGCCTTGAGGCACAGCAACGTAGTCTCGATAGTTAGCAAAAAGAAGAAGATACTGTGGGAGCCGTGGGAGTGGGCGGCCTTTACGAAGTTAATAGATGAAAAGGGCTGGGAGAACGACGCTATCGATTACGATAGGGTAGAGCACTTAGTTAAGGAGAGGGCGGAGCAGATCAAAAAAGCTCTCGAGGAAGAGGCAGAGAAGGGTGCTAAGAAGTGATGGAAGCGTTCGTGCTGCTGATGGGAATGGCCACAGCATTCGCGGCGGCCGTGTTGTGGGACCCCGACATAGTTAGGGCGGCTAGCTCCTTAGTAATGGTATTCCTCCTCACAGGCTTCGCCTTGCTCTCCCTAGGCGCGTGGTTCGTCGGAGCAATGCAAGTCCTCTTGGGCGCCGGCGCGGTGGCGATACTGGCCTTGTACGCCGCAATATCATCAAAAAAGAGAAGGGAGGTCCTCAAGTCTAGGAGCGCCGGCACCGTAGCTGCGCTGGCGCTCAGCGTGTTAGGGATAAGCATCGGTTTCCTGACGCTCAACACCCCCGGAACTTTCACCTTCTACAGCTCTGACGCGTCGAAGATAGCAGACGTTTTGTTCGAAGATATAGGACTTACGGTAGCCCTCAGCGTTTTGCTAATAGTGGCCTTGATAGCTTCAGCTTACATAGTTAGGTACGTGTTCTTACAGGAGGTGAGAGCTTGAGCGAGCTGGGAGCGGCCATCTGGGCCACTATTCCCCTCCTCGTAGTAGGGCTCTACGGCATAGCTGCCAGGAGGAACTTGATAAGGATAATGTTAGCGCTGGAGATAGTAGGGGCAGCGACTGTAACGATACTGGGCGCGGCCGCGGCCGCCCAGTGGCAAGCTTCCGGAGAGGTTTTGGGCCTCCTAGCGCTGGTGGCTATAGGAATTGAGGGGGCGATGCTCATTGCTTTGGTTACGCTCTTCAACTACGTCTATCGTGATGTCGACGTTATTAAGATAAAGGAGGGGGGTGAGGACAAGTGATAGTTTCCCTCTTGTTGGGCTTGTTAGCCATACTCCAAGCCCTCTTGTTACCGGCCCAACTGTCCAAGTACTTGTCTGCGTTCCTATTGACGCTCAGCATATTCTTCGCAAGCGGTAAGGTGGGAAGCATAGTGGGAGACTACTACACCCAGATGGGCATGATGGCTATAACTGTACCGTCTATAATGACACTCTTGTTCCACACCAGATCCCAAAGGCACTTCGTCCTGCTAGTAACGCTGGTCACGATAGCCGGCTACTTGGTTGCGGCCTCGAGGAACTTGGCCACCCTAGCAATATCGCTCGAGGCAATGTCGCTCTCAGCGGCTGCGATAGCTTTCTACCCAGCCTCCAAGGACAAGATAAGGACGCTCAGCACTTACTTGGTGTTCAGTGTGTTTGCAGCCGTATTGCTCTTCTCCGGGCTGGCGTTCTACTTCGCCGGCACCAACACCTTTAGCTTAGTGGAGTTCACCCAGACCTCAACTGCTATAGTCGGACTGACACTCATACTGGCCTCCATAATGGTCAAGGTGGCGTTGGTCCCAATGCACGCGTGGGCGGTAGACGTTTACTCCTTGAGCAGCACCAGCGCGGCCTTGTACTTGTCCAACGCCGTCAAGGCCAGCGCCTTCATAGCGTTGGGAATACTCGCAGCCGGTCCGCTAAAGATGGCTATGAGTGTGGGCTACTGGCAAGTGCTAGTGCCGGTCATGCTCTTAGCTGTCGCGTCCATAGCGGTGGCCGCCGGGGGCATGGCCCTCAGTTCGGGAACTAAGAAGTTGCTCGCCTTCTCCAGCATAGCCCACGCCGGCTTCGCCGCCCTCGCCTTGGCAGCCCCCGGCCCGACGGCCGCAGCGATACTTGCCTACTACGCCTTGGCCTATTCCTTGTCCAACACCATAGGCTTCTCTGCAGTTCTACTGCTGAAGAAGGAAAACGAGGTCAGCTTGAACGAATTGAGCCTGTTGTACAAGAGGCCCTTGACTGCCTTGGCCTTCGCTATAGGGATGATGTCGCTCTTGGGCATACCGCCGACGGCAGGGTTCAACGCTAAACTGTTCGCGTTAATAAATTTACTGACCTCGGAGAACTTGCCGAGCTGGTACGCCCTAGCCATAGCGCTGGCGGCCGTAGTGTTCACCGCGGCCACGGGATATGGCTACGCGAAGGCTATAGCAGCGGTCGCCAAGAAGCCTGAGGAAGAACCGGAGTCCAACTCTGGACTCGAGCTAATGATGTGGTTCATGGCGTCTGTCGTGTTGCTCTTGTACTTCTATCCCGCGCTGCCAGTACCTACTGCTCTGAGCTGATGGCCCATGTTGAACAAGTTTTTGAGGGCGATCAAAGGGCTCTTGACCTTATTGTATCAGGCTTCCCCGAAAGGGGAGAAGGTAGTGAAGGTATACGAGAGCTGGAGGGCAATTAAGTGGTTGCCCGCGAAGCTTCTCTTCCCCTTCTTCCCTTACTCCCTCTCTCCTACAGAAAGGGCCGCGAGGGAGGCGCTCTTCTTGCTCTCCGAGCTCCCAACCCCGGAGCTCGTGTCTCTCGGGAAGGGTTTCTTGGTCAGGAAGTACTTAGAGGGGGATGTGCTCGGCCCCGACGGGAAGGAGGTGGCCCGGGCCCTGTGGAGGGCCCACTCGCTTTGCTGGGCACTGGGTGACGCGAAGTTCGACAACTTCTTGGTTAAGGGAGGAGACTTGTACTACATAGACGGGGAACAAGCGACCAGGACGTGCGACCCCTTGAGGCAAGGGGTCGACTTGGTGGAGGCCGCATTCTTCCTGATGCTGTTCGGGGGATGTAAACAAGTGAAGCTGTTGCTGGAGAACTACCCCGGGAGGGAGCAGAAGAAGGTTTTCTTGCTCCCTACGGGGGCCCTCTTGGTGTTGCCTTGCCTACACGTGGTACTCAAGGGGTTAAGGGAAGGTGGGACAAAAAGGGGGCTTACTTCTTCATCTTGATTTCTACCTTGACGGGCTTAACGTCGGTTACTATGCCTATTCCGACGGTCTTGCCCATGTCCCTCATGGCGAACCTGCCCAGAGGCTGGAATTCTTGGAACTTCTCTATCACCATCGGCTTGAGGGGCTTGAAGACCACTACCGCCGCGTCGCCCGGCTTCAAGAAGCTCGGGTTCTCCTCTATCACCTTACCGGTCCTGGGGTCGATCTTCTGCTTGATCTCTATTATCCTGCTAGCGACGCTGGCGGTGTGAGCGTGGACCACCGGGGTGTAGCCGACCGCTATGGCGCTGGGGTGCCAGATGACGAACACTCTGGCGGTGAACTGGTCCGCCACGGTGGGCGGGTTCTCCGGGTGACCCGCCACGTCTCCCCTCTTTATGTCGTTCTTGCTCACGCCCCTTACGTTGAAGCCTATGTTGTCGCCCGGCATGGCTTGCTCTATCTTTTCGTGGTGCATCTCTATGCTTCTGACCTCACCCCCTACCCCCGGCGGCATGAACACTACCTTGTCGCCGACCTTAAGGACGCCGGTCTCTACCCTTCCTACTGGGACGGTGCCGACGCCGGTGATGCTGTAGACGTCTTGGATGGGTATCCTGAGCGGGAGCTTAGCCCACTTCTCCACGCTGGGCGGCTTGAGGTTGTCCAGAGCCTCGACCAAAGTCGGGCCCTTGTACCACGGCATGTTCTCGCTTCTCTTAATTATGTTATCGCCGGTCCAAGCGCTCACGGGTACGAACGGTATCTCGTCTACCTTGAAGCCCAAGCCCTTCATGAACTTCTTCAAAGTTTCTACTATCTGCTTGTACCTCTTCTCGCTCCAAGGAGGCTCGGTGGCGTCCATCTTGTTAATGGCTACTATTACTTGATCGATACCCATGGTCTTGGCTAGGAGTATGTGCTCCCTGGTCTGGCCCTCGGCGCTCATACCGGCCTCGAACTCACCCGGCCTGGCGCTGACCACCAGTATGGCCGCGTCTGCTTGGCTGGCACCGGTGATCATGTTCTTAATGAAGTCCCTGTGGCCGGGGGCGTCGATGATGGTGAAGTAATACTTGGGAGTTTCGAACTTCATGAAGGTCAAGTCGATGGTAACGCCCCTCTCGCGCTCCTCCTTGAGCTTGTCCAGCAGCCAGGCATACTTGAAGCTCTCCTTGCCCCTCTTCTTGGCCTCCTCTTCCAGCATCTTCAGCGTCTTCTCGTCAACGAAGCCCAGCTCGTACAACAAGTGACCCACTAGGGTGCTCTTGCCGTGGTCTACGTGGCCGATCACTATCAAGTTCATGTGAGGCTTCTCTTTCTTGCTCATACTACTGATCCCTCCGTCCGGGGGCTAGTCAGTGTCGACTTAAAAAGATTGGTACGATGGTAGTACTCGAAGGCCGATGAGGTATGGGTGAGCTGCTACGAGCGGTGAGGACAGAGGGTGACGCTGAGGCCCTTATCTAAAAGATCTCTCCTTCGGTCCCAGTCCTTGCTTCTCATCTCTAGAAGATACAAAACGTTCCCTACGCTGTGCATTACAGAGCGACCCTCAACGAGGTCTCGTCTAAAATCCAAAAAACCGCGCACCTAGGCCCCTCAGACCAAGAGTACCTCTAAACCGAGGTCTTGCATAATTTTAATGAGCTTCGAGCGGGACTCGGATTTGAGCGATTTCTTCTCCACGTATGCCTTTTCGGGCTTCTCGAAGCTCCTCTCCACCATTTGTCTCAACAGTTCTTCGTCTAAACTCTCAACGACATATTTAGCTGCTATGTGGCCGAAACAAGCCTCCTCCTCCAAGCACCTCTTGGTGGCCCTCTTGGAGTAGTGAGGTCCGCCCACCCAAACCGCCTTGGGGGCCTCGCAACTGTAGTCCTCCCACGACGCAACTGCCCGGGCCAAGGCTTTGTGGTTAGCCGGGTCCTCCCAGTCCTCCTTCGTCGACCCTATCTCCACGAAGACCAACGGCCTGTCGCTAGTGGGGCCGTGGTGGGTGGCCTCGTAGGTCACGTCGTAGCCCTCCCTCCGGGAGGCGTTCATAGCCCTTAGAAGGGAACAAGCGAGGGAGGGGTAAGCTACTCCGAGCTTCCTGGGCTCCCCTCCGAGCCTCGCCTCTCCGAAGTTACCCGTGTGATGCACTGTGAACGCTTTCACCCTCTTTTCGCTGGAGTGCCTCGAAAGGACGATGAACGCGTCCCCGACCATCTCGTTAAATTCGAAGAAGGGCGGGTCCTCCGGCAGCTCTATTACCTTAATTCCGTATTCCGTTTCAAGGATCTCGGCTGTTCCTTTAGCTGCGGGATCTCCCGGATAGTAAACTACGCTCACCTTCAAGGCCCGTCCAACAAGCCGGCCGCCTCGAGGGACCTAAGAACCTTGAGGGCTAAGGAGCGCGACTTCAAACGGATCAGGAGTTTGTCGCCAACCCTTTCCACCAGTGCATCCGGAGGCAAGAACTCTTCGGCTCCCTCCTTTGCTACTATTACGTAATAACCTTGGGGGTCCCTCTTTCCCAGGCCTTTAATTCTCAACCCTCCTCTCAACGTTCTGTCCCCCCTCTTAACGCTCCAGTAAAGTTGTGGAATAAATTTCTCGTAGCAATCTTTCTATCCTCTTTCGAAACTCCTCTGTATGTTAGAAAGAAATACTAGAGGAGAGGATAGAAAGGAGGAAAGAAAAATTAAGCTAAAAATCTAAGCGCCTTTATGCACTTGATACGCCCCTTTTCGTCCCTCTCGGGCGCTAGCTCGCCAGCGCGTGGTGTATATGGTGCGAACACTGCTCTGGCACCGGTCTGCTCTTTTAGTTCATCAGCGATAGCTTCGTTAAATAGACCAGAGACAATCAATATTTTACCTCTTAGGTCGATGTCCTCTTTCAACTTGATGTCGAACTTGTCGCTGTACCTGACCTTTATCAATGGAACTCTTAACTCCTCCACCTCTACTTCTCCTATTATATCTACCGTTTCTTCTAGATTGACCACCCCTTTGCTCGGGAGTGTTACCATTTTTCCGTCTCTGCATATGTTAAGGTCATGCGGCGTGAGGTTTACAAATTCAAACCTTTCCGACACCCCGACCACCCCCGTGATATGTTTAGGTTGTCGAAGATGATATGTTACTCTGCATCTTTCTATCCTCTCTTGAGACTCCACCAGTGCTTTACCGCGCCAGCCCCCGCCGTACCGAGCCATTCTTTCTATCCTCTCTTGAGACTCCACACCTCATATCGATGGTGACGGCAATGTTAACGACGAGAGTAACTTTCTATCCTCTCTTGAGACTCCACTGAGGAGTGAGGGGTGAGAACAGTGAAGAAGGAAGTGATCTTTCTATCCTCTCTTGAGACTCCACCGCATTTATGAAAACTTTTAGGCTCATTTGAATCGCGTCATCTTTCTATCCTCTCTTGAGACTCCACCGCACGACTCCGTTATCACATTTCTCGTGCGCCGTACAAAGTATTGCACTTTCTATCCTCTCTTGAGACTCCACCCTTGGTGAAACCTGCATTAACAACGTTGGGCACCAGGCTGGCTTTCTATCCTCTCTTGAGACTCCACACGTGCGGCACGCGTGCATACGAAGGTCTATTTCTTTCTCTTTCTATCCTCTCTTGAGACTCCACCCAAGACGGGCACGCTGAACGTAATGGTGGCCGTGCAACCGTTCTTTCTATCCTCTCTTGAGACTCCACGAGGAGGAGGAAATGGAAAAGTACCAGCGCTTACTTAACCCGCCTTTCTATCCTCTCTTGATACTCCACTTGATGATATTCTTGTCAAGAGATTGCTTCAGCTGTGTTAGTCTTTCTATCCTCTCTTGAGACTCCACTTCCATATTTTAATTTCTTTTGGTTCATCTATTCTAGCTTTCTATCCTCTCTTGAGACTCCGCCGAGCGCTTCCGTATAAAGCTCCAAGTTCCTTCCCTTAAAAGGCTTTCGTTCTACCGCTTCCTTACAATTCCCAGCTATTTTTCTCTCCATTTAAGAGATTTTCCTCTGCCCTTACCCCTAAGGCCTTGGGCGTTCCCATGAAAAGATATAAGGGGGTTGAGAAATGAGAATAGTAATGGTACGGTTCCGAATATAGAGTGTTCCCACGGGCTCAATGAGGAAAATGGAAATGAGGAGCGAGAAAAAGTTGATGATGAGTTATACATTAGATTACGAAGATGATTATTCTCGTACCTAAACTACAAGAGGCTGCTCTCAAGTCCGAACCCGACTGGAGGACTTGGGTCGAACCGACCGACACGGGAAAGCAAAATTCCTCGCGACCTGTCGCTAACTAGGAGGAGGCTGAAGAGTTGGTAATGTATCACATAGCCGAGGTTACTAAAGGCTTGTACGTCCTTAGGGTTGACGACCGCTACACTAAGTACTTTGAAGCCTTATGGGAGATACCCGAAGGTATAACTTACAACGCCTACTTGTTGAAAACTGACGAAGGTGACGTGTTGTTCGACACGTGGAAAAGGCAGTTCTCCAGCCACTTGATGGAGGCCCTAGAGAGATTAACCTCGCCAGACCGCTTGAAGTACGTAGTGGTCCATCACATGGAGCCTGACCACTCGGGCAGCTTGGAGGACGTGCTCCGCTGGGCGTCGGGGGCAAAGGTCTTGGGTCACCCACTGGCTGGCAGAATGATGAATGCATATCCCAAGGCCAAGGAGAGGTTCAAAGCGGTGAGGGACGGAGAAGTGATGGAGGTAGGCGGCAAGAGGTTGAGGTTCATCCACACGCCGTGGCTCCACTGGCCAGAAACGATGATGACGTGGCTCGAGGACGAGGGAGCGTTGCTTACTTGCGACGCCTTCGGGGGATATGGGATCCCACTCTCCTTCTTCGATGACCAGTGCGTAAAGCTGGAAGAGATGATAAGAGAGATGAGGAAGTACGTAGTGACGGTGATAGGACATTACAGGGAATGGATAGACAGAAACATTACCAAGCTAGAGAAGCTCGGAATAAGGCCGAAGATCGTGGCTCCGGCCCACGGACTTATATGGAGGAAGAACGTAGACAAGGTTTTCCAAGTGTACAAGGACGTAGGCAAGTCGAAACCTAAGCACAACAAGGTGCTTCTGGTGTACGCTTCCATGTACGGTACCGTAGAGAAGATCGCCCGGGGAGTGGAGTGCGAGCTGGTAAAGGAGGGGATGGAAGTGACCGTCTATGGCTTCAACGACACCTCTCGGCCGTACATCTCCGAGATATTGACGGACGCGTCGGACGCGGAGATAGTGGTGTTCGCCACGCCCACTTACGAGGTCGAGGCCTTCCCGTTCCTAAAGTTCGTAGCTCAAGAGCTCTGCTGGAAGGTGGGGAACGGTAAGAAGGCCGTGTTGATCTCAAACTACGGCTGGTCCAGCGCAGCAATAGAGGACTTGAAGAAGACACTGGAGAACTGCGGTTACAAGTCAGTTGCCGAAGTTAAGTATAACGCCATAGGGCCCACAGCTATAACCGACGAGGCGGTGGCTGAAATAGCGAAGAAAGTGGCAGACGCTATTAAGGAGAACTAACACTTGAGCTTCTTGCTCTCGTATCGGTACCTCATAACCGCCAATGCGTGCGCAATAGGCTTCAAAGTTTTTATTACGAGTCTCGGGGGCTTGACGTCGTAAGCCTTGAAGCCCAAGTCCCTCAACGTGCCGTCCACGGCCAGGTACCACCCGGGCGACGAGGCAGCCCTTTCTATAGCCTTTGCCACACACTCAACTGTGCTGACGTTCATGTTTGGAATTGGGAGCGATTTTTCCTTTGCAAGGTTCAAGAGCTTCCACTCCGGCCGGTAGGCCCACTTGCCCACTACCAGTGCAGGCCTCACTATTGAGCCTCCTTCCCTCCATACCGCCCTCTCGCCTTCAGCCTTGGTCTCGGAATATTTCCCGATTGGGACGCAACCTTTCAAGAGTTCGTCCTCCTCCCTCACCCTCCCAGATTCCTCGCAAGTGTCGGCTAAACCCATCGCCGCCACCGAGCTCACGTACACGTACTTAAGGCCGAGCTCCTTTGCGACCTTTAAGGAGATTAACGCCCTGGTCACGTGGGAGTCGTACATCTCCTCCCGCTTGCCGAAAAGCTTGCCCGCCGCGTAGACCACCGCGTCCGCGCCGCAGCGCTCCAAGACCAGCCTCAATTCTTCTTCATTTATTTCATTTATCAAGTACGTTTCCTTGTCTTTGAATGCATCCTTCAAGAAAGGTCTCTTCTCCGCGCTAGACTTCCGGGCTATTCCGCAAGACTCCGTGAGCTCCGCCAAGTTCGCCCCCAAGTACCCCCAAGCCCCCACGACGGCGAGCTTCAAGGTTCCACCCAACCCAGTTAACTTTCCTTCGCGCCGACCCATTAACCAGGGAACATCTAATTTTCAATACATAGAGATAGTTGTTTTTCAAAGATAAGAGAATTAAGGAGACTCGCCGTAGTACCCCTCGAGGGATGGCGCGTGGCTAAGATGCATGCCCACATGGAAGCTGAGATAGACGACCAAGTTTTGGAGAAGGTCTTTGGCGCCTTGAGCGCCAAGGGAGTAAACAAGATAGTTATGGAGATTAAGGACGTCCACGGAAAGCTGATAATTACAGCCGAACCCACCGAGGAGAGCGTAGTCGAGGCGAAGAAGGGAGGGGAGTAATTGAAGCTGGTCTTGGTAGTTGAGCTAGACGAGAAGACCGTAGATTTTTTGAAACGCGAGCTGGGCAACGCAAAACTGAAGTTAGTACTTGAAAGGCTCGAAGCGGAGGTCGACGCTGGAGGGGAGGACGTCAAAGTGATAAGGGTGGGCCCCGAGTGCCTCCCCTCCAGATAAACTTTTTCTACTACTGTCTAACAGAGCGTTAGACACCGACCTTTAAGGGTCCGCTCGGACCAGCTCTCGGGGTCTAGCGTGCAGACCGCAGTCCAACTCCCCAAGCCCAAGCCCTCCGAAGAGGAGCTGGAGCTCTACCTCGCCGAAGCCGCCTTAAGCTACAGATAGCAACCTTTTCTCAACCCCAAATCTTTTAGCTTCCTTATTATTTCTTCCACAAGTTTCAGCACCCTCTCGCGCCTCACCCCCCTCCTCTCCGCCTCCTTCAACACTACCTCCATTACTTTTGAGTACTTCTTGTACTCCTCGTTTAACCTCCTCCAAGGTACTCCCTTGAAAGCCTCGGCGACCTCCGGGTCGTAAGGGAGCTTTCCCAACGCCATTAGGACTGCTATTATTGGATAGCCCGCGTAGCCCCTAAACCTAGTTCCGTTGTCCGTGCTGTCCGCCAGCCTCCTCTCCAAGTCTACACAGACCTCGTAAACCCTGTCGCCCTCACTCGAGACGACCTCCGCCCTCCCGTCCCTCAACTTCACCCTCCCGTCGGCCAAGGCTCCCAAGGCTTCTAGGACCTTTATCTTGGGCGGGAGCTTCAGAGGCTTCAAAAGACCACCTCAGAAACAGTTATCGAATCCAAATAATCTTCGTCTATCTCAAACAATAAGCCCGGAGCGTCCCTCACCTCTACGAAACCGCACTTGACCTCGAAGGGATCCTTCGCAAGGCCCCTCTCAAACAAGTGGTCCTCGGGGCTGAAGTCGGAGGGCTCGAGGTTCCCCCTGGCCAACGAGGCCACGGTCATGTTTAAGCTCCTCCCGATCGCGGTCTCTAACATTCCTCCTATGAAGAACGGTAGCTCGTTCTCCAATATTAGTTCTATGGCTTCCACGCTCTTGATCAGTCCCCCGAAACGAGGCGGCTTGAGGTTTATTCCTAAGGGAGCCCCCAAGGCGTCCACCAAGTGGGCCGTCTCCGCTACGCCCTCGGGCTCCTCCAGGCTCTCGTCCAAAATTACTTCAACGCCCTCAGAGGAGGCGAGCTTCGCAGAGAAGACGACGTCGTGGGGCGGGAAAGGCTGCTCCAGCGCGTCAGCGTAAGAAGCCACCTTGCTCAAGTACTCCCAGTGGACGTCCTTGAGAGGGTTGTAAGCCCCGTTGGCGTCGGCCAACACCGGGACGCCCGGGAACTCCCTCTTGAGGGTCCTCACGGGCTCTACGTCCCAGCCGGGCTTTATCTTAACCTTAAGCCTCCTCGCGCCCCACTCGAGGGCCCTCTCGGCCCACTTGACCAGCTCCTCCTCATCCCTCACTATTCCTATACTCTCTTGAATCGGTATCCTCACCCTCCTCCCGCCCACTGCCTTGACCAAGCTCTCTTTCCTCAAACAAGAGAGTAAGGTCAGCACTGAGTACTCTATCATAGATTTGGCGAAGTTGTTGCCCCGGTACTTGTTTAGAGTCTTTAAGAGACCACTTACGTTTTCAACCATTTTAATCTTGGGAATAACTAGCTTAGCGAATGATATTACCGAGTCCACGAACTCTCCGCTGTAGAGCGGCTCCGACTCTGCGGGGGCCTCGCCGAAGCCTTTGCACCCCTCCGCCTCAGCGACCGCTATTACCCGCGCCCCCTCAGCCATTCCGAAACTCGTCTCAAAGTCTATCTTCATCTTCATTTTTACTACCTTTATTTTGAATTTAATCCCTTCGGGTAGGTTCCAGGCCAACAACTCCAACGTCTGTCACCTCGCGAAGAGGACGTAGGAGTGCCCGTAAGGGACCTTATAGAAGGAGATGTGAGGCTTCAAGTAAAGCTTGTAGTCTGGGTTGATCTCCTTCACCTCCCTCGGGATCACTATTAAGTCGTCCCAACGGTGGTAGACAGCCAAGGCCAAGTAGGGCTTTCGCTCTTTCAAGAAGTTTTTAAAGACTTCCAAAGCGTCCCTCTCGTAGCCTTCTATATCGCTCTTGAGGAAGTAGTTATCTTTATCCTCGATCAACCTCGTCAGCTCCTCCACGTCGGACTCTTTCCTGATCGCCTTGTTTATTATTATCATCTCATTATTTTTGGATCTTAAAAACTTATCGGCCAACTCCTTGTTTCTCGTCGCTACTTTCAACACCTCTGCCGAAGCGTCTACGGCCAATAGCTTGGAGTTCGAGGCGTAGAGCGAGTACCAGAGGGTGGTCTCCCCGTAAGCCGCGCCCAGGTCTAAGAGGGCCGAGTTGTCTACTGGAACTACGCCGCACTCCTCGCACTTGTAACTCTCACACGCGAATATCTCCCTCATAAGGCTTTCCGAGTTTTCTATTTTAAATAAGCCCTTCACGTCGTAGAGCGGTAAGTACTTGCCAATTCCCACGCGCTTGATGCCCCTCTTCTCCAAGTCCGCTTTAGGTATGTAGCAAAAGGTGAACTTTCCGGAAACCACCGAGGGTGCCATGAACTTCAATAGGTCCGCCAAGGCCAAGTAGTTGAGGAGGTTCACGTAAGTTTCTTGACTTTCCTTCTCGAACAGCTCGCACGCCTCGATAAAGTCCTTGGGATCTTTAATCAGCGCGCCAAGGACCCCGTGAAACACAGAAGAATACATAAAATAAGAGAAGGTCCACGGAGGGTAGTGGTGCCACTCCAACGTCCTCATGCAGCGCTGGAAGAACGCTTCCGTTACCGTCCTCCCCCCGAAACGGACGCTTACCTTTCTCAGTACTTTAAGCGGAAGGTTGATTGGGTCATCCCTAATAAAGAACCTAGAGGTTGCCATTTTAATGGCTAGGTCTTGCACATCCTCCAAGTACTTCATGAATACGTCCTCGAACCCTTCGAGTTGGTCGCACACACCCATGGTTTTCCGCTTTTGCGCTCCCCTGGGCAGTAAAAGTGTGGTAAGAGCGTTGAAGCCCATTGTAGTGGGCCACCAAGGGGCTAGGTTCGTAGTTAAGGGCAACACTGTCCGGGCGTTCAGGTACGCCTTAGAGAGCGGGGCGGACGCAGTGGAGTGCGACGTGTGGCGTTTGAGGGACGGCAGCTTGGTCGTTCACCACGACAGGGAAGTGCAGATAGGTAACAAGAAGTACGACATAAAGTCATTAACGTTGGGACAGCTGAAGAGGTACTTGCCCTACGTGCCTACGCTAAAAGAAGTCTTGGCTTTGGTGGTCGAATCCCACAAGAAGAGGCTCTTCGTTGAGCTTAAGGACCCCAGCCCCTTGGCTGCCGAGGCCCTAGACAAGGCTTTGGAGGGCTGGGAGCTTGTCACTGTGTTGTCGTTCTACGCTCCCCAGCTCAAGAGGTTGAAATACCCGAGCAAGGGTTTGTTGTTCGTGGTGAGGCCTCTCTCCTTAAGACAGCTAGTGGAGGGCTTGGAGCTCGAGTGGGCAGCACCCCGGAGGGACGTGGCCGACGGGGAGCTGGTCGGAGAGGCGAAGGGCTTGGGACTGAAAGTCCTAACATGGCTCCACAACAGACCGAAGGAGGTGGAAGAAGCGTTGAAGCTCGGGGTGGACGCCTTCGCCACAGACAGGCCGGACTTAGCCAAGGCTTGGCTGGAGAGGGCATTGAGGGGAAGAAATTGAAAAAGCGGGAACTCTTAAAGGACTTGGCCAAACAGAGGTTCTACGCCCTCGTTGACCTGGCGTTTCAAGAGGCGAGGAAAGGGAGGCTGGAGGTGGCCTCCTCGTTGGGGAGACAAGCTTTCGCAGTGGCCAAGAAGGGAGGTTACAGAGTCCCCAAGAAGATCAAGAGGAGGTTCTGCAGGAGGTGCTTCGTCCCGTTGATTCCGGGCGTCACCGCGAGCGTTAGGGTTAGGAACAAGGGCAAGCCAACGGTAGTGATTAGGTGCTTAAATTGTGGGTACGTTAGGAGGTATCCGGGAGAGCTTGAAGGGGCTGAGGGGAGAGCTGAGCCAGACGAGGGAGACGGTCCACATAGGGAAGAAGGGAGTGACGGAAGAGGTACTGAGGGAAATAAAGAGACAACTGAAGGAGAGGGGCTTCGTCAAGGTAAAGATAGAGAAGAGCGTGATCAAGGTGTTAGAGAGGGACAGAAGGGAAGTAGCCGAGGAGGTCGCGGAGAGGTTGGGGGCGAGGTTGCTTGAGGTAAGGGGGAGAACCTTCATATTGGTCGATAAGAACGGGATAAGGTTTTCCGAAATAGATAGGTTCAAGAAGAACAAGAGGAAGGGGAAGAGAGGGTGAGGGTCCTACACGTCTCAGACGTCCACTGCGCGTCGGCCAAACTCAAAGAAGTATTGGAGCGGGAAGAGTACGACTTAGTGGTCGCGACTGGGGACTTCGAGTGCTTAAGCGTAGTACACGCCTTAGAGTCGTCCAAGGCCCCGGTGTTGGCCGTCACAGGAAACTTGGACGACCCGGAGGTGGCGGACCTCTTGGAGGAGCTCGGCTACGGTATTGAGAACGAAGTGAGGGAGGTAAACGGCAAGCGCTTCGCTGGCCTCTCCGGCCAAGAGCCCAAGACGTCCGCCGAGCTCTTAATGAGGCTGGACTTCGACGTGTTGCTCACGCATTACCCTCCTAAGGGGGTTGTGGACAGGGCTTGGAACGGAGTCCACATAGGTCTGGTGGAGGTCAGGAGGTTGGTTGAGGAGAAGTCCCCGGAGGTAGTGCACTGCGGCCACGTCCACGAGGCAAGGGGGTGGGGCCGGCTGGGCGAGACCTTGGTGGTCAACCCGGGCCCACTGAGGCACGGCCACTACGCGCTGATAGATTACGAGAACAAAGTAGTCGACTTCAAGAGGGTTTAAGTCCTCTTACCCACGAGCACCACCCTAGGCGACGAGGGCTCGAAGGGCCTTCCGGACCAGTCGCCGTAGGCCTCTAGGGGCTTCCAACCGCCCTCCCTCGCGAGCCTCGCGAGCTCGTGAAGCGAGTAGAGGCGGAACTGCAAGTTCATCGTAGTCACCTTCTTTAAGCCGTCCTCTCCCCTCTCGTAGACCTCGACCTCGCTCTCGTCCATAGACTTCCAAGGGTCGTATCGACTGTTAACTATCATTACTTTGTCTCCGTGCTCCAAGGTCCACTTGTAGCTCATCTGGAAGCCCCTCGCCCTGAGCACAGAGTCCCTGTTCTCCACGTCCAACAAGAGCAGTGCCCCGGGCTTGGACGTCCAAGCGAAGTTGCGAAGTATCGCTCTGTCCACCTCGTCGCCGTAGAATCCGAAACTGGAGAACCAAGAAACTATAGCGTCAAACCTCAAGTCCTTCACTACCTCCGGCAGTCTCCTCAAGTCCCCAACTGCACACCGGGCCTTGTTCTCGACACCCGCCCGGGCTATTCTCTCGTTGGCCTCCTCAACGAACTTGGGGGATATGTCTATCCCCAACACGTCGTAGCCGTACTCGGCCAACCCTACGGTTATCCTCCCCGTCCCGCAGCCGGCGTCGAGGATCAGCCCGCTCCTGACGCCGTGAGACTTCAGCACCCTGACTATGAAGGCTACTTGAGAGCTCGTGGAGGTCCACACGGAGGGGGGCTCGGCCAGGAGGGAGGAGTAAGCGAACCACCTGACCCACGTCTCCGCCGTCCAGTCCAAGGCCAACCATCCGGGGGGCTTGGCCCTCAAACGGTAAAACCGTTTTTCAAAAATCACCTACACCTCAACACGGAAACCGGGAAGTCCAAGTTTATTGCCCTTGCGTCCTTCTTATCTTCGCCTTCGAACCAGTAATAGAGGGTGCCGCTTAGTATCTTCTGTCCCGGCTCCAACGCGATTATCCTGACCCTTATGGTCTTAGCTTCCCCGGGCTCTATCACGACGTTGGTGGTCGCCAAGCCGGAGCCCCCCTTAACCCCTTGGCCCGCGTACACCACCATGCCGGGGGGCACCATTAGGGTTATCTGAGCGTAAACCCTCGGGTTGAACACCGGATTCACGGCGGTTAACTCGTATATTGCGCTCTCGTTCACACAGACTTTGGTCTTTATGGGCCTCAGCTGAACCTCCAAAGCCTTGTAAACTTTCGCTTTCTCTTCTACGCTCATTTGATGAGAGGCGAAGAAGTAGAAGTAGGAGAGGAGCGCGAGCGCCAGCAAGACCAAGCCTAACAACAACGGGGCAGTGAGCCCTCTCCTGGCTTCCAAGGTATGATTCCCTACGTTCCATTATTCTAGAACCTAATAAGCTTAAATCCCTTAGATTCTATACTCTTTAGCTAGGGAATAGCAGCCCTCTCCGTGCCTTATTATACCTTTCTTTACCAAACTGTCCAACACGAGCGTGGGCCTCTTTATCCCCTTCCTCCGGAGTTCTTGGAGGGCTATTATCTCGCCTACTGATTTAAAAGTAATAAAATACTCTACTGCCAACTTTTCTTCCTCTGTGAGCTCGTGCCAAGGTATCTGCTTGGGCAAGGCGTTCCCTTGATATCCCCTCTGGGAGAGCTATTAGCTCGGCCCCGCCGCGGGTCAGCCCCGCCGAGCGGGGGTTCCCCTTTCGGTGAGGCGGGGAGTTACCGGCGGGGCACAAGCTTCGGCGCCGGTGATCCTAAGACCTCATCGATCGGAGATGCCGACCCCTCCTCATCAACCCAAAAATTACTGAACCATCTTGCTAACTGCATATTTGTAAAACTTCATAAGACATGAATGACAGATATAGCCGCCGTAGGGCCTCTCGGGCCTCTTCTCCGTCTTGGAGAGCTTCCTTATCTCCACTGGCCTCCCCCTGGGAACCCCTCCGAGGGGTTTCCCGCAGACGGCGCACCTCGCCGCCTTCGGCTTCCTCTTTTCGAAGTGGACTACCGTCCTACCTCCAGGGGTCCTCCTATAGACCCTTCTCCGGCTCCGAGAGCGGTACGCGGGCCTTACCATGTACTTGACCCCCCTCGCCGCCCTTTTAGCTCCTTATATCTTCTCGACGGCCTCCGCGAACTTCGCGGCGGCCTCATCGACGGCCCCTTGGCGGTTGTAAATTATGTTTACCGCAGCCCCCACCAGCACCGCGGATGCTATAGCGGCGTTCCTGGCAAGTTCCATGAACCTCTTCAAGAAATTGACGTCAGAGTAGTCGCTCCTCACCCTGCCCTTGTCCCCTTTCTGCCTCTCCACTATCTCCTCCGGACTGGCCTCTATTACGAATATTATCGCCGGGTTCAAGTTCTCAATGACGTGCTTGGGGAGGCCCGGCCAGACGCCGGTAGGCGTGTTTATGGCAGCGTGCGTGTCCACTATTAGTACCCCCTCGTCGCCCAGCTCGGCCGTCGCTTCGTCTACGATGGCCTTGGCAGCCAGGGCTTGGAGCTCCCTCTGCTGGCTCAAGTTCAGCTTCCTCATCTCGTCTCTGTGTTGTACCCACCCCCTCTCCTTGGCTACCTTGAGCATGTAATCTCCAAAGTTGGCCACCTTGACCTTGTATCCCCTCTCCTTTAGGATTTCCACAGCTTTTCCAGTGACTGTCGTCTTGCCTACGCCCGGAACTCCAGTAGCGATGACGACCTTCATCATATCCTTCACTCTCCGAGGACCTTTCTGAGTAGGGGATATGTCTCTATCGCCCTCTCGTACGTCAGCATCGTGTAGTACTGTTGTAAGATCATTGTTGCCAACAACAGTCCCGTCCCGGTTCCGTAGGCCCCGAACACGTCGGCCAGTATGACCAACAAGGCCACAATTATGCTGGATAGTATGGTTAACGGGTATATGTACTTAGCAAGTATCTTCTCCAAGTGTCTGGGGTCGCTCCTCGCCCCGGGCACGTGGAGCCCGGACTCTATCAAGTTCCTAGCTTGGCTCTTCGGGTCCAAACCGGCGAGTTCGACCCACAAGTAGCCGAAGGCCACGGAGAGGATGGTTAGGGCCACCCCGTAAGTGAGCATCCTCAAGGGGTAGTGGAGGAAGGCCAAGAGGCCCCTAGGCGGGGTCAAGTAGTAAGCTATGGCCGAGAGCGGGCTCCCGGGGGCATGGGAAGCCAAGGTTTGTATATTAGCGAATATTATGGCTGCTAGCAAGACCGGTATGTTGGTGACGTACAGCAAGTTAAGGGGTATCTTTATCCTCATCCCTCTCATTTCCTTCACAACGAGCGGGACTTGGATCTTCACTGAGCTCAAGTAAGCTATTGTAGCTATTATGACTATAGTGGCTAAGAAGCCTACCAGGTCCGGCATCGCCCCCACAGGCACCCTCCGGCCGTCGCAGACCGCTTGGATTCCCGGGACCTTGGGGGCGCCGAGGGGGTTGCCCAGTATTACGGAGGAGGGTCCGCAGTTGACTGCTGCCGGGACCAATCCTGCCCAAATGAGCTGTCCGGCTTGGCTGAACCAGCCCGCGAACTCCCAAGCGATCCCGCTGACCACGCTCGCCGCTATGAACAAGCTTATCCCGCTGCCGAGGCCGTAGCCCTTCTGAATCATCTCGTCCATGATTATTATCAGTATAGTGGCGCTGGCTAAAAGGAACATGTCGAGGAGCATTACTGGCGCCGGAGGAGGGTTGTAGAGTACCACCCCGTTGGGGCCTATGCTGGTCCAGAGGCTCCCGGAGAGTACTAAGCCGATTGCTTCGAACAGCGCCAATACTACTGCAAAGCCCTTCTGCGCCAAAGTGAATAACTTCTTATCTTCCGGATCAGTCAAATCCAAATCAATTATCTTTGCACCCACCAACAGCTGTAAGACCAAGCCCGCGGTTACGATAGGGCCTATGCCCAGCTGCATCAACGTGCCGGCATTAGCTGCGAACACTATGTTCATCAAGAGCAAGTTGAAGCTGGTCTGCACGCTCACGCCAGGCAAGGGTATGTTACTCATCATTAGGTAAGCGACGAGCGCGAGTGCAGTCCAGATGAGCCTCTTGTAGAGGTTTATCTTCCTTTTAGGTCGGGGAACGGCAGGGACGTAGGTTCCTATCTCGGCCAGCACTTCCAAAGCATTACGCCCTAGGTCTTGCACTTCGAGGTCCCCGTCCTCGCCGTGGGGGTTGATTAATAAAAGGGCTCCGGTCTCCTCGGGGACGGAGCCGGGGTGCCCGAGCCAGGAAAAGGGGGCGGGCTTAAGACCCGCTGGCGTAGGCCTGCGTGGGTTCAAATCCCACCCCCGGCACCAGTTAAAGTGGCCAATAACCCCTCAGCTCCCTCTTAACCTCTTCCAGATAGAACTCTACATCTTCTGTGGCATAGTCCGCGACCCTCTTCTCGTCGCTAAAGAACTTCTCCCTAGAGGCCCCGAGGGAGTTCAAAGTGCTCTTCGCTACTACCCAGTTCACGTAGCCGCCTTCCAGAGCTATGACTATAGGGATCCCCAGGCTCTCCGCGAAGCTCGCGAGGGAGCTGACTGCCTCCCAGTGGCCGTCCACCGTTACTTCGAGCGACGCCAGCGGGTCCAGCCAGTGGGTGTCCCAGCCGGCCGAGACCAACAGCGCTTGGGGCAAGTAGGCCTCGAGCACTGGCAGTACCACCTCGTGGAGGGCGTACAAGAAGCCCTTGTCCCCCGTCCCCGGCGGAAGGGGAACGTTGACCGTGTAACCCTCCCCCTTTCCAGATCCCTTCTGGTTAGGAAAGCCCTCGAATGGGTAGAGCGTCCTCGGGTCTTGGTGGGTACTGATGTAGAGGACTTCGTCGGTGTTGTAGAATATGTAGGCAGTGCCGTCTCCCCAGTGGACGTCTATGTCGACCACCGCGACCCTCATCCCCTTCCTCCTCAAGACTTCCGCCGCCAAAGCAACGTTGTTGAAGATGCAGAACCCCCTACCCTCCGACCTCCGGGCGTGGTGGCCGGGCGGCCGGACGGCCGCGAAGGCGAGCCAGTGGTCTCCCTCCGCTGCCCTCTGGGCGGCGTAAGCTACTGTGCCGGCCGCATAGAGGGCGGGCTCCCAAGAGGTGGGTCCCGCGTAGGTATCGGGGTCCAGGTAGCCCCCTCCGGACTCGATTACTCTCTTCACGTATTCGATGTAATCTTTATCGTGAATTACTTCTAGTTCCTTCTCATCTATGGGAACCGGGCTTCTCACTTCTACGTAGTTGGGGAGTTTGGTCCTTTTCATCAAATCTAGGATAGCCTTCACTCTCCCTGGGCTCTCCGGGTGCCCGGGAGGGGTCTTGTGTAGGAGGAAGACGTCGCCTACGTAAATCGCCCTTTCCAAGGGCCTTACCCTCTGCGGGAGGAAAAAAGGGGGTTTTAGCCGACGACCAGGAAAGTAGCGGTAGCTATGGAGGGCCAGAAGGCCTCGTCGCTATAGGCTATGACTCTAACTGTATAGCTGCCGAGCTCTGCCTCCTCCGACACGGCGAAGGAGTAGACGAACTTCCCGTCGCCTTCGGATGTTGCGAAGCCGGAGCTCACGAGCTCGCCCTTGGGGTTGTAGATTGCTACGAACACTATGGCCTTGTCAAGGGGCTCGCCCTTGCCCTTATCAACTACGTACACCTCCACCTTTTGTTCCTGGCCCCTCACCGTCACTGGGCTGACTTCTACCTTGTTCACTTGGGCTAGCTTGACGTTCTCGTAAGCTAGGTACTTGAAGTCGCGGGCGCTGAACGGGTAGTTGGGGTTACGGAACGCCTTGAGCACGGCCGAGTCGCTGTTGGGATAGTAGCGGTCTAGGTACAAGGGCCCGTTGCCTATGACGGCGTGACCGTGTTCTTCAATGAACCTAATTATGGCTTTGTAGTTGGACTTGGACTTTATACCTAAGAGCTGACCCAGCTGGCTCACTTGGGGCGGCACTTCGTTCTCGGAGGCGTCCTTCTTCAAATATTCACTAATGATCTTGACGTGTTCTGGGTTCAGTAAGTCCAGCCAGTCGACCCCCTTGCTCTGGGCAGCTGTGGAGCTGAAGGCGACCTTACCATCTTCTACCGCTTGTTCCATTGCGTATAGCAACTCCCACGGCGTGGAGGGGGCGAGCACCGAAGCTACCTCGTAGGCCAACTCGTCCGGGTCGAAGTGCATCATGTCTGTGTATATTACTATGGCGTTAGGGCCTACCACTTGCAGACCCTTGAAGTTCTGTATCCACGGGGCGTTCACGCTGGCCACGTACGGGTCGTACTTGGTGTCGTTTTCGCCGGACTTGGTACCCCACTCCATTACCAAATAGACCCAATACAGCATGTCAGTTAGCCTCACCTTCTGGCCGTCGTGGAACGCGCCCAACACGTCGCGCAAGTTGAGAATTACCATCGCCTTCGCCGTGGTCCCGGGCTTCACGTGGGTCCACTTGTGCTCCTTGTAGTTGTAGGTGATAGCGTCAGGGGGCACAGCTATGTTGCCGGTCTTGACGCTCCAAGACGTGGCGAGCAGAGGTATCTTGTCACCGTTGTAGGGGTTGTTGGCCATGAAGCCGTCCACGATCCCTTGTTGTATTATGACGCTGTAGAGGTCTTGATAGCCCCCTACGGGGTTCCAGGCCCACTTGTGGACGTACTTGACACCAATGGTTAACTCTGGGGATCCGGGCTTGTAAGCCATCATTTCGGTCCAGCGGTTAGGTATGCCGGCTAAGAGGTCGTCAACTACGTTCTTAACCTTGGCGTTGGTTATGTATGCGTTTATCGGGCTCACGACAAATATCCTGACGGACTCTTCGATGCCCAGCTTGACGAGCTTGTTTAGCAGCTCGTCTCTCTCAGCCTTGTTGGCGTAGTTGCCGTTGGCCAACGCTAGGGCAATTTTATCTATTTCCTTGTTATTGTAGTTACAGAAGCCGGGCGTCTGCCAGCCTGGCATGTAACCGAAGAAGGGGGCGTACATCTGGTAGACCGTAGAGTCGGAGTACTTGGTCATTGAAGAGCTGCCCCACCCTTCGGTGTACAAGTGCCACTCGCCCTTGGCGGGGTCGCTCATGTACACTAGCTGTAGCGCCTTCTTGAAGTCCCCATATATCCTGTCCACCTTAAATCCGAGCTTCTCCAGCTCGTCAGCCAACATATCGCCTATCTGCTTCCTCACGGGGTCGTCGTTCCTTATCATGAACTTTATCACTATCGGTTTGCCGTCGTAGTACCACACGCCGTCCTTCATTACGGCCCCAGCCTTGGTCAGCGCGTCTTCTATCATCTTCTTAGCCTTCTCAAAGTCGTACTGGAAATTGAACTGGGCGAGAGTCTTTATGACGGTTAGGTAGTCCGGGTTGACGGGGGTCAGCGGGGATATTATGGCGAAGCCGTAACCGTTCAAGACTTGACTAACCACCTTCTCTCTGTCGATTAAGTAGTTGAGGGCGTACCTCACTTCTCTGATGCTGAAGGGGTTGAAGGGGCCTCCGTGTTCTTGTGTCGGACACGGGTTGACCAGTATGTCGTCCAACCCCCCGGAGGCCAAGTAATACTTCACGTTGGGGTTGACAGCAATCTTGGGGATCATGTGTGAAGGTACGAACCAGAAGTACATGTCTAGCTTACCGTTCAATACGTCTTGTACGGCGGTGGCCTCGTTGACGTAACTCTTGTAGACCTCTACGTCGGCCTTCGCTCCCGGCAGCGCGAGGGCGAGCGCTACAGAGAGTGCCAACAAAGCTGCGAGCCCCTTCAAAGACTCACCTTCGACGCTAGCTCCGGGGGGAGAGTAGATAAGCATCATAGCCCGGGATCTAAGCTGACGACTTGTATTTTTCCACCACCTTGATACTCTCTATTTCCGTATAGGGATATTGACCCCTTTCGTCCTTTTCATATTTCTTCACCATGTCCCATATGTTAAGCAATGCCAACGAGACCGCCGTGAGAGCTTCCATTTCCACCCCGGTCCTCTCGACGGCCTTTACAGTTACCCTTACTTTTAACCTGTTTTCGTCTATCCTCTCAAACATGATTTTGACGTCCGTGAGCCTTATGGGGTGGCAATACGGGAGCAGCTGGGGAGTGAGCTTTGCCCCTTGTACCGCCACTGCCCCGCTGACCTCGAACACGTTTCCCTTCTCGACGGCGTTTTGATAAATTCGGTCTAGAGTCTCCTTCCTCAACCTTATTACGCCCTCCGCCGTCGCTTCTCTATATACAACGTCCTTCTCGGTTATGTCTACCATTCCTCTCCTAGGCCCCACTGGACCTCACCAGTAGCACGGCCAGGACGGAACCTCCTATAAGCGAGAGGAAGGCCCCCACAGGCAAGTAGCCGTAAGGGGTCTCGACGGAGTTCGCGAAAAAGTCCGTAGTTACGATTACTAGATACGAGGTAGCGAAGGCTGTGAGCAACGTCTTGCCGGACCCGGGAGGGGAGAGCCTCCTCCCCACTATCCCTCCTATTAGTCCCAAGAAGGGGAGGACGCCGCAGCAAGAGACCACGGCCGCCGAAGAGGCGGCCGATACTAAGACCGCCTTTAATGTCGCCCTTTCCTCTATTACTGAGAAGCTCCTCGGGAAGCCTTCCGGGTATTCCAACAAGCTGACCTCTTTGTAAGTCAGCAGAGAGCCCGCCCAAGTCGCCACCACGACCGCGGACGCCGCTTTGAGGACTTCTTCTGAGGCGTACTGAGTGGTCCCCAAGAGCATGGGTAAGAGGGGCAAGCCGCTCTTGGCGGCGGCCAAGTAAGAGAGCAAGGAGGCCAAGCCTTGTAGCGACAGAGTCAAGGCTATTCCGAAGGTAAGGGACTGGCGGGGGCCCAGCTTGAGGGCGGCCACGGCCGAGAGCGCTCCCGGGGCCAAGGCCCCGAAGAAGGCCGCTAGGTAAGACTGGGGCCCGGCCAAGGCCGTAAGCCCTAAGAACAACACCGACGCCGCCAGCGCAGCCATCGCGCCCGAAAGGGTACCTATTAGGTAGGGGTCCATCAAGTCGTTGGAGTAGGCGGACTGTAACATGACCGCCGCCGAGGATAGGCCGGAGGCGGCCAAGGCGTCGGCCCAGATCCTTTGGACCCTTATCTTTAGGACTAGGGGTTCCAACGTGAAGCCCGCCGGGCCGTAGAGGAGGGAAGCCAAGGTGGCTAGCGCCGAGAGTAGCAGAAGACCCCGCGGGAGTCCACGAGGTGGAAGTGGAGGGCGTTCAATAGTATTAACGGGGCTTCGCTGAGTCTGGGCCCGGGCCTCTCCACGACGTCCGCCGCTTCCGCGTATATCACGCACACCCACTTGGCTCCCGGGACGAGCTTGAGGGTAGAGTTAACAATATTGCCGACGTCGGGACGGCCGCTGGTAAGGACCAACACCACGTCCGGCTTCAAGATAGCCAACTTCTCCTCGCTCATCTTGGGCCATCCTTTGTTCTTCACCAAGTTAACGGCATTTAACGAATCTGCGATATTACTGATGAAGTTGTCCTCGCCGACGGCGTACACCCCCCACTTATATGGGTAGAAAATTGCCAAATACTTAACCGTTGGCAAAGAGTTGGCCGCCCTTTTGGCCAACGTGAGGTTACCCTCTATCCAACCCGCAATCCTCCGGGCTTTCTCGGCCTCGCCTAAGACTTTTCCAACCGCCAAAATGTCCTCCTCGACGCACTTGGCGCTCTCGCAGACACCGCCCTTGACGAAGAACACCTTCAGTCCGGCGCTTGTGAGTCGATCCTTCATCCTCAAGTCGCTTCCCACGTCAGCGAGGACCAAGTCCGGTGAGAGCGCGGCTATTGCTTCGACGTTAGGGCTCCAGAAGTAGCCAACCACCTTCACTTTGCCCTCCCTTACCAACTCGCCTAGCTCTGGGGGGTAAGTGACGGGCTTCACTGTACCCACGAGCTTCGAGCAGTTGAGCAGACAGGCTGTCTCGCTGAGGGCGGGGGTTAAGGCGACTACCTTGCGGGGCGGGTAAGGGCTGACGTCTACTTTGTAACCCGCCCTGTCCGTGAAGGTTAAAGACCAAAAGGGAACTAAGAACAACAGCATTAATATTATTACTTTCTTGTTCAAGCCATTCCCCGCGAGGGCTTCGGCCCTACACTTTAAACGCTGCCGCTGGTGGCTTCGTCAATTATCACGTTTAGTAACCTGTTAAGTATCCTCAAGCTCCTTATTTTCGAGGGGTCCTTAGAGGCCGCTACCAACACTGGCCCTCCTCTGGTGGTCTGGTCGTAGAGGGCCGCGTCGAACGGGACTATGACTATTACCTTCGCCCCTATTTTGCTTTGAAGTTCCTTAGCTCTCATCATTATTTCCTTGCTGTCCCTCTGGTTGGTGAGTAACGCGGAGGGCACCCTGTTTACAATAAGAGCCAATATCTTATTAGGGAACAGGGCTTTCGCCAAGTGTTCTGTCTGGCGGAAGCTTTGAGGCATATGATCCACCACGACTATTAGCCACCTGGAAGTGGCGTTAACAATCTCTTTGAAGGCTTGTAACCCCATCCACGAAGGGACTTGGAAGTCGTTGAACACGATATCTCCTATGATAGAAACCTTTTTCGCCAGCGTGTTAGCCCTCTCAGCCCTCCCCGGGAAGTTGGGGTTGCCCAAGGCCTCTATTATTCGGTCGCTCACCTCGCCGTACCTCTTGGTGGGGGGAGTTAGGAACAACTCCAAAGGCTTGCCTCCTTCTTCCCTCCTGACCTTGACTTTCAAACTCAAATTGGCCTTTTCGTCGCACTCCGCAGCAACGTAGTTCCAAGCGCCACACTCGGTTTCCCAACCCTTACCCAGTATCTTCAAGCTCGCCCTAGCGTTGTAAGGGTCCCAATCAATTAGAGAGGGCGTCATCCCCCTCCTGGCGAGCAAGAAGCTGAGCTCCACTGCTATAGTGGTCTTGCCTACACCTCCCTTGAAGCCTACGATTCCAATGCTGTTGGGCGGAGGTTCGAGGACCTCACTCTTCTTCTTCCGTCCGAACAGCAGCATCACTGCCCTCCGGACGTTGTCTCAATCGAATGGCTTTAACTTAATGCTTCCGGTGCGTGAGCACGGGGGGTTCGGAGAATGTCAGACCCCGTGAAGAAGGCCGCCCAACTCTTGAAGGAAGGAGCTACCATGCTCCCGGAGACTTGCCCCATATGCGGCTCCCCGCTCTACAAGCTCAAGGATGGTACTATAGTCTGTCCCGTCCACGGAGAGATACGCAAAATCAAGAGCACAGTAGAGAAGAAGAGCAAGAAGGGAACAGACGAAGTGTTGAAAGAAGTCACTGAAGTTGCCCTAGAGAAGCTAAGCAAGCTGACCTCCAGGGCGTATACCGGAGGGAAGGAAGAAGCCGAAGAAATGTTATTGTGGTTGAAAGTCTTGGAAAAGGCGGCCAAGCTCAAGGGCGGGTGAGCGTCGCGACGAGCCGGGAAGTGTCGACCACCTCGGCTCCGTATACTGTCTTCATGTACTCTAGCCATTTCTGCTGGTCTTCGGGAGGAACTGACATCGTGGCGTCCCCCACCACGGTTATCTTGTAACCCCTGAAGAAGGCATCGGCTGCCGTGTGCAAGACGCAGACGTTTGTTGCCACGCCGGTCAGAACTACCTCGTCTACCCCCAGTTCCCTCAACAGCAAGTCCAAATCTGTGGAGAAGAAGGCGGAGTACCTCCTTTTAGTTATCACGTAGTCCCCCTCTTCCGGCGCGACGTCCTCTACCACCCGCGCTCCCCAAGTGTTGGCTACGGCGTGAGGGCCCCAGAGCTCGAGCTCCTTATCCACTTTCGGCAAGTGCGCGTCGTTCGTGTAGATAACCGGTAGCCCGGCATCCTTGAACGCCTCCTTGAGCCTCTTTACGTTCTCTATTATAGTCTCGGACTTGGGGACGTACAGCTTACCCTTGGGGTTGACGAAATCATTCAGCATGTCTATTATGAGCAAAGCTTTCACTGCGACGTCCCGTAGGGTGTTGTCGTCCCCTAGCAAGTTATATGCAAGGGCCCTCCAGGGCGGGGCGGTGCGACGCTTGTGGGTTTGTGCCAGAGCCCCCTCGAGCTCCGCTAACTTGGGCCCGGGCTACGACGTGTTGGCCTTAGCTCACGACGCGTACTTCGACGTGGTGTGCGTGAGACCATCTGACGAGACCAAGGTGGTGAAGGTAACTGGCGACTGGGAGGTGCCGTTCGACAAGAACAGCGCCGTGGCCGCCGCCAGGGAGGCGCTCAAGAGGCTCGGAGGAGTAGGGGTCGAGATATGGGTTCACAAGGGCGTCCCGCCGGGGAGGGGGCTGGGCTCCTCCGGCGCCAGCGCGGCCGCCGCTGTCAAAGCTGTAGAGCTGCTTTTGGGTAAGTCCTTGAGTCCGGAGGACGCCGTCAAGAGCGCGGCGGAGGGGGAGAGGCTGGTCTCCGGGGCGGCCCACGCGGACAACGTGGCGGCCTCTTACTTGGGAGGGCTGGTGGCTGTGACCTATGACCCGTTCAAGGTACTCAAGTTCGAGGTCGTGGAAGTGGAACTCTACGTTGTAACCCCGTGGCACGAGGTCCCGGAGGGAAAGACCGGCGCCGCGAGGTCAGTCCTCCCGGAGTCCGTCAAGCTGAGGGACGCGGTCAAGATGGCTGGGGGCACAGCCGCGGTAATTAAGGCTTTGACTTCCGGGGACGAAGAGCTCTTAGCGCGCGCCATCGAGATGGACCCCGTGGTGACGCCCGCCCGAGCGAAGTTGATCCCATGTTTTGAAAAGGTCGTGAGGGCGGCCAAAGGAGGAGGGGCAAAGGGAGTGACCATCTCCGGAGCGGGTCCCAGCTTGTTGTTGGTAGGAGGCGGTGCGGAGGAAGCAAAGGCCGCTTGGGAAGAGTGCGGGGTCAAGGCTACTTATAGGAGGGTTAAGCCGTCCCGCGGCTCCTCCGCCGTTCCTCCTCCCTCTCTTGAATGAGTCTCTCCATCATAGCCAAGCTTCCTGAGACGCCCAATACCGCCAAAGCTGCGTAAATTATCGTCTGCAGCACGTCGCCGCCCAATAGCTTCTCCAAAGCTTGGGAGTAATTGGCCCCTTGGGGCAAGGAAGAGAGCGCGCTGCCTATTTTCGCCACAGTCATTGTGGCAGCTGCCAACACAGTTATTTCAGTTGCCTCCCTCCAAACGGTCAAGTCCTTGTTCCTTAACTTATCTATCATTCTAGAGAAAATGAACGTTGAAGTCCCCAAAGCTATGAAAGGCGCGGCGTTTACGCTTACCTCACCTAGCACCCTTATGTCTATCTTATTGTACTGAATAATTGTTAGGTACGTTACTAAGGTTGCTATCATAAATGACACGGTAGATATGGTTAGGGTAGCGAGCGTCACGGGTTTCGTCCTCCACCACCTCGAGACGGCCTCGTCCAGCCCGTAACCCTTCACAACCATAAACGTACCCAACAACAGCCCTAGGACTGGTAAACTGTAAGTTATGAGGCCGGTGAGCGTTAAGAAACTCAAGGTGAGCAACAATATTCCAGGAACTCCCAAGAAGTACTTTGCGAAGCGTCTCTCCTCAGTTACTTTTTTTATTATCTTACTTAGGAGTACGTACGTCTGTTCCAAACTCCTGGATTGTTCTATTACAACTTTCTTAACAGAGATTATAGGGGCCAAGTCTTGGATGACTGGTATTATGCGCTCGTCCTCGGGGCTGTCTATCACCAGCACTATTCCCTCCGCGGGGTACTGGGACAAGACCGCCGCGAGCTGGCTCCTGACCCTCATGTGGGCTTCCACTCCCCCGTGCTCGGAGCCCGCTATGGCTGCCGCTTCTGTCTCCACGTCCTTTGAGTCCAACATGTTAGCTATAGAAAGTGTGGCGAACATTGCGTTGAGGTCGGCGTCCTCAGGCCTCTTAAGTCCGAACTCGACCGCAGCATTCAATAGATCATCCTTGCCTATGATAGGCGTGCTTATCCCCACCTTTCCGAGGTCGTCGTCGACGTCAACCGTTACTACTAATATCTTCTTGACCATTGCCCTCCACCATCATTAGAGCTTGCAGCTCTTCAAACGTCAGCGGCTCGCCCCGCTCCATTTTTTCCTTAGCTCTCTTGGCGAGCGCGCTCAGCAGCGCCTCTCCCTTGCTCTTCGTCACAATTGCTTCCCCTCTCTTTAGTTCCTCTACGACCTTCCTCTTCTCCTCCCTAAGCTGGGAGAGCTTGAGGTCTATTTCCTCAACTCTCTTGGAGTACTCATCTATTTTCGCCTTTAGCTCATCTATCTTTCCGTTTAGTCTATCTACCTCTTCTTTCACATTGTTTATCCTGTCGTCAACGTCTCTGATTTTGTTTGAAATTTCGCTTATGTTCTCGTTATAACTCTTAATTAGGAGCTTAAGCTTGGCGAGCTCCGCTCGGAGCTCTATTAGCCGTTTTTTGGCATCCTCTATCTTAGTGAGTCTCTCCAATGCCTCCTCTAGCCTGGCTATTTCTCTAACTATCTCCTCCTCTTCCTCCCTAGTTAACACGTTTGTCTGAAGCTTCCACTCCAGCTGCTGTATACGCCTCCTCAAGGAGTTGGGGGAGGGGCCCTTCTTGCCTTGCTCGACGATCGACCTCAGCTTCTTCAATTCTTCCAAGACTTCGTTCAGTTGTCGCTTGGCCTCTCTGCGAGACTCCTTGAGCTGCCTCAGCTCCTCTACCAGCTTCGCCCGTTCCGCCCTCAGCTCTTTCAGTCTCTCAACTTCGGCCCTCTTCTTCTCTATGAGTGCCCTCCTCTGGGCCCTCATTTCCTTTATCTTGGAGACTAGGTCAGACCTCTCCTTCCTCAAACTCTCTATTTCGGCATTTATCGCGTCTAATTTAGCTTCGAGGACGTTGGACCTCATGGCTCACAACCTCGCGGAAGGTTCTTCGGTTGCGTAGTCCTCTCCTCCCGCTAGGGCGCGTTGCACGGCGGCGTATATATTGTCAAGCCCTTCTTCAGTTAGAGAAGAAGCTAGCAACACCTCACCCACGCCGAACTCCTCCAAGGCCTCGACTATCCTCGTGATGGCCGGATGTCCCTCTTCCAAGCTCATTGCCAAGGATCCCAAGTCCTCTAACCAAGAATCTATTACGTTTACAAACTCCTCGCTCAACAAGTCAGACTTACTTATGACGTGAACCAGCGGGACTTTCATCCTCGCTGTTACGCTCAGGCCTAAAAGTAAGGCCGAAGTGAATGAGTAGGGGTCCACGGAGCCCTCGCTTATGAATAGGGAGGGGTCTATTAGGTAAATCAAAACTGCTTTGTCTTTTGAAGTAATCTTCTTGAAAAGTTCCAGCGTGCTCTTCCTATACGCGAACAACTCCAGCTGACCGGGCGTGTCGACTATTACGTAATTGCTCTCAGTCTCCTCTATGCTGGCCCTCAGCTGGTCCGCGTAGAGAAGCATTAAGTCCACGGACTTTATCAAGGCCCCGTTGGGCCCCAAGCCCTCTTTTAGGAGTTCTTTGTAGTTGACGTACTCTCTCACGTCCACGTCCGGGGCATAGGGGAGGACTTCCACCGCTGGGTCTAAGTTGACCTTACATACGCTCATCTCGTGGTCCTCTATCCAGTCGCCAAAGGTCTTCGTCATGCTCGTCTTCCCGGAGCCCGCAGTCCCTACCAAGTAAACGAAGTACATGACGTCGCGTCCGCCCTCGCTCCCGCGCAAACCTTTAATCTATTGGTCGCTCACCCGTCATTAGAGAGTCATGACATCGCTTAAGGCCAAGGATATTATGAGGAGGGACTTTCCGGTTTCGGACCCAGAGGAGCCGGTCATAGAAGCTGCAAAGAAGATGGTTGAGCACGAGTACGGGGCCGTCTTAATCCTCTCGGAAGACGGCGCGCTAGGCGGAATAATGACAGAGAGGGATGTGATTAGAGCAATAGCGGAGGGAAGGGACATAGCTCAAGTGCCCGTTAAGGAGCTGATGAAAAGGACTACAGTCGTAGTGCACGAAGATGTCCCGATAAGGCTGGTCTTACAGCTGTTCGGGGCTTACAAGGTTAGGAGAATGCCGGTGACCGACGACAAGGGGAAGGTAATAGGCGTCATAAGCTCCACCGACGTTGTTTACGAAGCAATACCCAAGGTCCTCCATCCGCTGGCGGGTCGAATTGACGACGCCATGAGGCCAGCAGAGGAAATAGAGGACAGCGTGTTGAGTGCGGCCAAACACTTCGCTACCAAGAAGGTAGACGGGGCGCTTGCGGGCGGCAGGCTAATATCCGAAAGGAGCATCATAAAGGCGCTGCTGGATTCCACAAGGCCGAGTGAAAAGGCAGAGAGAGTAATATACGTTCCTCCCGAGATGAACTTGAGAAACGCCTCTATACTCATGAAGCTGAACAAGATAAGGTTTGTGATGAACGATAACAACTACGCTTTCACGAGAGACATAGCCATAGCTGCCACCGAGAGAGCGGAGTTCACCATGAAGAGTTATATACTAATAAAGACAAAGCCGGGCTTCGAGAAGGAGATCGCAGAAAAGGTTTCTTCCCTAAAGAGTAACGTAGTGAGCATAGAGTACGTTGCCGGTCCCTACGACTTGGTGCTCACAACCCTCACGGGTCCTCAAGAGGAGGTAAAGGACTTGCTCATCCCTCTGTTAAGGGACAAGGAGCAAGTAGTGGACACCTTAACCCTTATTGTCTTAGGAGAAAAGTACTTAGGGGGGAAAGGAGAATAGAAAATAAGGGAAGGGTGTGAAGGCATGGCCGAGATCCTCGCCTTCGACGACTCAGAGAAACTCAAGGAGTACATAGAAAAATTGAAGGAAGAGTTGGAAGAGAGGGAGCAAGTGGTCAAGAAGCTTATAAAGAACTACGAGGAAGAAGTCGCAGAACTCGAAGTGCTCAAGAAAATGGGGATAAGCATACAAGAGGGAGAAGCCACCTTGAAGTTAACGATAGAGGGCGTGCCGCTCTACATAAAGCCCAACCCTCTCAAGGTTTACAACTTACTCACGAAAGCCATGAGCGAGATAAACGAACTTAAGAACGCTATATCCGTGCTGGAGAGCATAGCCGAGAAGCTCAAAGAGTTGCCGGGTTTTGCAGTGGTAATAGAGATTAAGGGAGGAAAGCCCATTGCCGCTTACATGGACAAGATAAAGACTACCAGCGAGAAAGCTTAACGTTATAGGAGTTCGTAACTCAAGTCCTCTGCTATTTTAGATGGTTCCATACCCAACTTTTTACCAGTCATTATAGTTGCTACGTCCCTCGCATCGAGCCTCAGCAACAGCAACAGCGCCAACAGGACGGCCACTCTGAACGGGTAACCGGAGAAGGCCGCCAATGCCCTCTTGCGCTGCAACCTCATAGCGTTAACCCTAACCTTGGCCAGAGCCTCGTACGGGTCCTCCGGAACGCTCTCGCCGTAAGGGGTCCTCCTGAGCAGCGGCACGACCTCGTCCGGCTTAGATTGGGCTAACGCCTTAACCGCATCCCGGTCGCACGCCGGCGGCTCTACGGGTAGCCTCAGACCCTTTAGGATTGCTCTCCCGACGAGGATGATGGCCAGAGCATCTATTTCTGGACAGAGGAGTTTGCTTATCTCTATTTTACTCGTGCCCACGTTCATACTCTTCCCTATCCTGCTTATCACGTTATACATTGACTTCAACAGCATGACATCCATAGCAAGCACGAAGGCAGACAAGTCCTTGTAGTTGCGATACATCTCCACAGCTTGCTCTACGTAGGTCGCCATCTTAAAGCCCTTCAATGCTTGGCTCAAACCCTCCAAACCCCTCTCCTTTATCGTCAAGAGTGTGGTTGCCACTACCGGGTCCTCCTTGAAGAGGAGGAAGTTCTCCACCTCTTTCAAGTCCTTCCCTGAGACGACTGACCTAACCACCAACATCACGTCTCTCGCTCTGAGCCAGTCGACCAAGTTGTCTATCATGAGTTTCAAGTTGTAGGAGGGCACATAGCTTCTGAGCTTCATTAGTATTTCGTAGTACCTCTGGTACGCGAGCTTCTCAAGCTCTTCCGGCACGACTTTCTCTATCGCCACCCCCTCTAGCCACGTTCCCCGGAGCGCGTTCCGCACCTCTTCCGGAGAGGAAGCGGCTAAGAGGCCGAGTTCTTTCTCTTTATCGAGCACTTGTCCCCTGTACATGTAAACGATGGCGGCGGGAGAGATCAGCTCTGCCGGCAAGTCGCTCACCCGAACAATGCGCTCAAGATCGCTTCGACCGCCTTCTCCTTGTTGTACTTGAACTTCTCCTCCAGTTCGTTTAGCATATCCCGCAGCCTCCTAGCCGCTTCCTCTCTGTAGCTCTGCAGCGCGGACGCCAGCTGATTGTTTAGTGACTCCTTGAGCTCGTCCAACTTTTTCTTGTACTCGACCTCCATCTCTCCTGCCAACCTCGCGGCCTCCGCCACCACGCTTCCGGCCTCTTCCTCAGCGCTCTTTATGGACTCTTTAACATCCTTCTCTACTTTCTCCAAGTCTTTGAGGAACTTTTCAAACTGTTCGTTTAACGTCTTGAGGTCGCTGGCCAAGCCCTACCCCTTCCTCCCCACGCCTCCGAGGTTTAAGGACTATTCTACTCAATAGCCTCAAACCCCGGCGGGCCCGGGGGGAGCTTGAGGGCCTTTGCGGCGCTCAGGGCGGTGCAGAAGCACTTGAAGGCGTGGGACTTGAAGGTCAAGGAAGGGAGCCCGAAGGTTTGTTTGCCCTCCAGCTTGCCCGATGTGCCTTCGGGCGAGGGGCTGGACAAGATTAGGGCTTGGATAGAGGTCTCGGAGGAATATTGGAGCTCCTTCGAGTGCGAGGAGGTACCGGTGCCCGCCGCCTACGACGGTAAGCGGTTGGTCTACGACCCCTCCTCCGGCGACGAGGCCGCGAAGTACTTGATAGCTTCTGCCTACGAACACTACTTGAACCACAAGCTAGAGGGAGCCCTCCCCCAGCTGTGGGAGAAGCGCTACGTGTACGTTTTGTCTAAAGTATACGGCCGGCTTGGGGCGCTCGAAGCGCTCAGAGCGTCCTTCGAGTCCACGGACCTCTTCGACTCGGCGGCCATGAGGGCCGCGTCCAAGGGTCCGGACGACGAGGAGCTGGACGTAAAGCTCTTTCCCTCGGAGAAGGTACGCTTGTACTTGGGCGGCGGGACAGAGTTGGACGAAAGGTTGGACAAAGTTATAATCAGCAGCCCCGATTTCGAGAAGCGGTTGTTCGCCGCAGTGATCTTAGCAGAAGCCCGGAAGTTTATTAAAAATAGTTCGATCATTTAAAACTGGCGGCGCAAATGAAGGCCTTCGCAGTATTCCTCAGCGAGGGTGATGTGTACAAGGACGACCCTCTGCACAAAGTAATTATGGAAAAGGCGAAAGATATTGGGTTGTCGGGCATGACAATAATAAAGGGTTACACCGGCTTCGGGAAGCACAAAGGGACCAGCGAGGTGGACCCCTTCCACGGCTACGGGGACAAGCCGGTGATAATCATAGTAATAGAGGAAGAGGAAAAGGGCAAGAAGTTCGTCGAACTCGTTAAGAGCCTTAAGAGCGACGCGCTCGTGGTTTCTTGGAACGTAGAGCGCCTTTGAGGGAGAAAACATGGTGGACTTGAAGCACCCCTTGGTACAAGCCTTATTGATGGTAAACGAAAGAGAGGTTGAGACGAAGCTACTCCCCTCTAACGTCTATGCGAGCTTAGAGGAGACGATTAAGGACTTGGCAGGTCCTTCGGGGTGTCGACACGTAATAATAAACATAGGGTTAGTGAACGACAAGTGGGACGTCGTTGAAGCGCTGGTGTGCGACGGTGAGCTCCTTTCCTCTAACGTAGATCTCAAGAACTACTCGCCCGAAGCCGAGGTAGAGAGGGCGGTCGGCGAGTGTTACGAGTTCCCAAAAGAGCTGCTCGAAAAGTTGGAGGAGCTGTCGAAAGTGGAAGTCAAAGAAGAGCTCAAGGAGTACGAGGCAGTGAGGGTGGTCAAGGCCCCGCCCATCCCGAGGGTCCGGGTGGAAGAGGTCGAGAGGGAACCAAAGCTCCCCACGGACTTGTTAAACAACTTAACGGATGAGTGGGCCATCTACAAGTCTATTTCCCACGCACTCATAATATTTCTAGAGACTAATGATGTGGGGTCCTATGCAGTCGCCACGGGCTCGACAGAGGAGGGTAAGATAGTTAGCTTGGTCTACCTCCCGGCCGAGTACAAGCCCAAAATGGAAGAACTGGAGAAAGAAATAGTCAAAGTGGCCTCCGAGAACGACGTTGAGTTCGTCTACTTGAACGTAGGAGGTGAGGAAAAGCTAATATCTACTCGGGGATGAGGAGCCCGGTTTTAGCTGAACCTAAATGAGGAAGAGTTGCTCCCCCAACCCCCTACCCATTTACCCCCGCCTTTCCTCTTCAGACTCCGGATGCACGAGTTGCAAGGTCTTGAAGTGGTTGACTTGTGGGTCAGTGTGGGGGGCAAGACCATACTGAAGGGGGTAAACCTCAAGCTCCCCAAGGGCGAGTTCCACGCGCTCGTGGGCCCGAACGGTGCCGGGAAGAGCACCTTGGCAATGACGTTGGCCGGCCACCCCAGCTACAAGGTAGTCAAGGGGGACATACTCCTCGACGGAGAGAGCATCAAGGAGCTGCCTCCGGAGGAGAGGGCAAAGAAGGGGCTGGCGGTGCTCCTCCAACACCCGCCAGAGCTGGAAGGGATAAGGGTGGCAGAGCTGCTCGAGAGGCTCAAGGGCTTGTACGGCTGCAAGGAAAGCGTCGAGGAGTTGCTGCGCAAGGTGGGCTTGCCCAGCGACGTGGCCTTCCGCTACGTCAACGTCGGGTTCAGCGGAGGGGAGAGGAAGAGGTTTGACCTAGCTAGGGTGATAGCGATGAGACCCAAGATAGTAGTAATGGATGAGCCCGACTCCGGCGTCGACATAGAAAGTATTAAGATGATCGCGGATGGAATCAAGCGCTTGCTGTCCCAAGGCGCCGGCGTCTTAGTCATAACGCACTACAGGAACATATTAAAATACGTTAAGCCTCACTTGGTCCACGTAATGTTGGATGGGAAGATAGTCAAGACCGGAGGACCCGAACTCATCGAAATCGTCGAGGAGAAGGGCTTCGCGGGGGTGGTAGCATGAACGAGGTTCAGATAATTAGATACTATGCCGAAGAAATATCCAAGAAACTGAAGGAGCCGGAGTGGGCGCTCAGGCTGAGGCTGAAAGCAGCAGAGCTCTACCCCAAGGTCCCGGCGCCCCCTTGGATGCCAGAAGACTTCGACCTAGAAGCTTTTGCCGCCAAGGCAGCCGAGGAGGAGTTCGTAAAGCCAGGGGAGGGTGAGATTCCAGACTGGTACAAGTCCTTGCTAGAGAGGATCGGCGTGCCGGACATAGAGCAGAGCGCGCTAGCCGGAGTTACAGTGATGGTTAACGAAAACGTGGTTTATGAGGCACAGAAGAGAGATTTAATGAGAAAAGGAGTAATCCTTAAGTCTATGGATGAGGCGGTGAGGGACCACGAGGACTTCGTCAAGCAGAGGCTCCACACAGCCCAGAGGCCGGAGGCTCACAAGCTAGCGGCACTCCACGTCGCGCTGAGGAGAGGGGGGACCTTCATGTACGTCCCGCCGAAGGTCAGAGTCCCCTTCCCTGTCCAAGCCTTCTTCGTGATAACGGAGGAACAGCTGGCGCAGACGGAACACACTATGTTGATAGCGGACGAGGGGAGCTACGTACACTTCATAGAAGGTTGCATAGTCCCCATACCGGCACCCTTCAGCGTGCACTTGGGCGGCAGCGAATTCTTCGTAGAGAAGGGGGCCAGAATGAGGGTCTCTAGCCTCCAAGACTGGCTGGGCGACGTAATACACGTGCCGGTAAAGGGGGCGATAGTGAAGGAGAGGGGGACCCTAGAGGAGTTGGGAGTGAGCTTCGGAGGAACGAAGATAGGCATGAGGCCCACAATAAGGTTGGTAGGAGAGGGGGCCAAGCTCTCGTTCAACAACATAGCTCTGCTGAAGAAAGATATGAAGTCTTGGAGCGGATCATTCGTCAAAATGGAAGCCTCAAGGAGCAGCGCTACCGTAATAAACAGAAGTGTGATGCTGGACAAGTCCTTCGAAGAGTTCCTAGGAGAGATAGACGTCGAGAGGGGGGCTAAGGGCGTTAAGGGCTACCAGTCTTGCAACACCTTGCTCTTGAGCGACGAAGCCACAAACGTGACTATACCGAAGTTAGTCAGCAAGACTTCCGACGCGGAACTGGCCCACGAGGGCACGGTCGGGAAGCTTGGCGAGGAGCAGCTGTTCTATCTGAGGTCCATGGGGTTCACCGAGCCGGAGGCCGTACAGATGCTAACCATAGGCTTCATAGATCCGCTGGTCAAGGACTTGCCAAGCGACTATGTCAGGGCGATAAGGGAAATAGTCAAGATGACACTCAACGCTTCTTGAGACTCCAACTTTTATTATTTTTGTCCTTAAGTGGGACCACGGAAGGGAGCATGCCCGAAGAGGGGAAGAAGGAGGAGGAAGTGAAGGAACAACCGAAGAAAAAGGTCGACATAAAGGCGCTAGTCAAGTTGGTACCTCCCGCGAGCGCTCTCAAGCAGAGGGCGCCCAAGGTTAGGGAGAAGAGAATAAGGTTGAGGCTAAAAGACGTGAAGCCGACCCAAGCCAAGATAAACCCGGACTTAGCTGAACAGCTAGGCATAACGGACAAACTCGAGATAGCCGTGTCCGGCAAGAAACTGGTCCTCGACGCAGTGAAAGACTCCTCAGTACCAGAGAACGAGGTATACGTAAACGAGGATTTGATGAGGGAGAACGGGATATCTGATAACACAATTGCTACGGTGAGGGCCCACCGCGGCTAGGAGCCTACCTTGCCCTCCTTAATGACCTTAAGTAAGTACTTTATCAAGTCAGCCTTAGTTATCATCCCCACAAGCTTGAAACTCTCGTCGACGACCATAGCGTGGTCCTCATTCTTATTCACCATCAGTTCGATAACATATCCTATGCTAACTTTTTTGTACACTATAACGCGAGGCATATACATTATTTCTTTGATCCTCTTGGATGGCTCCTCCACTATAAGCTCTTCCAGGCTCACCTCTCCCACGAGCTTATCGTTGGCGTCCACGACTGGGTAATGGTTGTGGGTATCCTTAATCGCTAGGTCTAGGGCCTCTGCGACGGTCATGTTCTCCGTAAACCTCAATACGTTTTTATTCACTATATTTTCTATCTCCACCTTCAGAACCTTATCCATATCCTTTTTCTCCTTTAATCTCAAGTATATCTCAATAATGCTCCTCCTCTTCATGTCTTGAGGTTCCGGCAGTTGGTCGGCAATCAAGCTTATTGGCAAGGTGAACAAGTAGCCAACGCTGGCCGCCACGGTGGACGTGAAGAAAGCTCCGAAGCCTAAGAACTCTACTCCTATGAGCACGCTGGTCAACAAAGTTTTCATCGAAGAGGCGAACAGCGAGGAGACTCCCGCTATGATCAAAGCCTCGACCTCGTGTACCGAAAAGAACTTGGCGTAGAGCAAGCCTAGGGCTGAACCTATGGAGACCAGAGGCATGAAGAGGCCTCCAGTGGTACCCCAAGTTAGAGAGAGGGGGAGGAGCAAGAACTTGGCCACAACTACCGAGGCGAGCAAGTTTTTCTCGAAGGACTCTGGATCGTTGAAGACCTTCTCGGTCAGCAGGTCGCCGGCCCCGGGTACTAAGGGGGAAATCAAGTAGGTAGACGTTGTTATCAATAAGCTTAACGTTAATGGCAGAACGAACCAATACTTCTTCCTAACGAATATATCCGAAAGCTCGCCGCTCTTATGCTTGATGAAGTAAACTACGTACGTGAGCACGGCAGACGTTAGGCCAACGCCCAGAGAGGCCAATATTATGTCTAAATTCGGATAGGGGGGCTTGAAGAGCCGGCTACTCAACAAGAGCCTTTGGGGCCCTACCAAGAAGACCGTAACCAAGTAGGAGGTCAGCGTGGCAACGAGGGCTTGTAAGAAGATCCCGCCCTCTATGGCTCTCTTGTAGGGAACTTCCATGGCGAATGCCATAGCAGTTAGGGGCGCCCTGAAGACTGATGCGACGCCGGCTGCCGCGCCGACCAACACCATCTTCTTCAGCTCCTCTCCCCTGACCCCCAGCCACCGGGCCAGCCAGTAGCCGAAGAACGCGCCCAACGCTATTCCGGGACCTTCGGGGCCCACCACCGCGCCGCCCAAGACGGAGGTAATGGAACCTATTGTGTATACGAAGAGTTCCTTCTTGCCTATGTATCCCAGTCTCGTGTGGTAGGAACGCACCACGTAACTAGTAGAGGAGCCGTGAAGGCTGCCGAGCATTTTTTTCAAGAAGTAGGCAGTAAGAAGGATGCTTGCTAAAGAGACAGGGGGGAAAACGTACGGGTAGTTAGTGACGAGGACGTACCTTAACTTGTTAGACCAGATGAACACGTCTGTGAAGAAAGCAACCACTACGCCGGACACCAAGCCTATTAGAAAGGCCGTGCTGAGTGTCCGTAAATCCTCTGGGAGGTCTTCGAGCCTCACTTGGGCCCCTTATTGGGAGGTGGGGCATGCACTAAAAACAAACGCTTTTTAGTCTTCGAGCGCTACCTCCTCTTCGTACGGAAAAACTTCTTCGTCAAAGTCCTCGGGCGGTAAGGGCAACACCATAGGCTTCTTGGGTACTACCTTCATACTCATCTTCTCGCTCCCGTGCGCGTGTAGGGTACGAGAGCTTATAAAATAGGCATATATAAGTGTTAGTGTTTGTAAAAGAAGCATATCTGACATATATTAGCTTAGACCCTACTCTTCCTCAAAGACCTCCCTAGCTATCGCCTTGGCCTCCTCGCTGCTCAACAGTTTCGCGAGCCTCTCTTGGAGACACCTCCGGTACTCCTCCTCGCTCCTCGAGAGCGCCTTACACTCCCTCTCAACGCCTTCCAAGAGCTCGGCCGCCTTGTCTACCACCTATAAATCACCTCTGGTGGAGGTACTTTCAAGGGAAATTAAAATATGATGAAGGCGTCCTATTCTGAGCGGGTGATGAGAAACCCGGAGCTGATCGTTAGTACTAAAAAACTATTAGGTAAGTACTTGGCCGCCGTGCTCCAGTGAGCGCGGCCCCTCTAAGGGCTCTCGGGGGCCCAATTGCTATCGCTCCACCTCAAGCTGCCCTTCTTCTCACACACCATGAGCGAGGAAGAGGCCTTGATGAAATCGATAAACGCCGAAGTGGTAAGTATAGAGGAATTAAACGGCCTCTATGTGGTCAAGGCAAAGGGGTGTAACCACAGAGACGTGAAGGCCGCCAAGATGTGGCTCGTCAAGTCTGGTTTTAAGTACTTGGCTAAAAGGACCGTCTTCGTGTGCCTCTCAACTTAAAATTTCCCTTGTGTGGGAATGAGGGAGATGTGAATTGAAGTGCGTGGGTAACATCTGTTTCTTGGAGGACGTTGAAATTCCGGAAATAGATAAGCCGGAGAACGAGGGAGCGTTACTCATAAACGTCAACGAAGACACCATAAAGACTGAGTACGTGACTGTTTACCACCAACCCCTCTGCGTCAACTCAGCTTTCCCCTTAGGGAACTTCGTCAGGGCGGTAGAAAGGGCGGCCAAAGAGAAGGGGAAGGTTTTCGTGACCAGCGAGGAGGGATGCGGAAGGGCCTCCGCGGTGGCGACGGCAGCCGCGCTGGCGTCCAAAGTAGACTTTGAGAGAGTAAGCTCCAAGTTCGGCGAGTGTAAGATGAACTACGAGCAGCTGGTTAACGCGATCTTTGTTGGGCTAGTTATGAGGAAGTTCGGGGCGGAGAGAGGAGCTGAGAAGCTGTTGAGCGGTTGCGAAGGCATAAAGGGGTTCAGGAACACCAGGGAGTTGTGCGAGCTCAGAGAGGAGGCACACGAGCTGGCGCTCCAGTGGTCACCTTAGGGCGTCCACGTCCAGCTCTAAAACCGCGGTGGGCAACTCAACCCCTACTTTTTGCAAGTGCTCTGGGTGCACCTCGCCCATAACCCCGACCACCTTGCCGTCCATTATTACCGCAGCCGCCCTTCCCTCTATGAAGGGCTTGACCCTAATCTCCTCCAAGGAGTACCGGAGGTTCAAAGCGAGGGCGAGCCCCCTCAAGATCGCGCCCACGTCGGTTAGGGTGACCTTGTCCCCGGCGACCGCCACTCCAAGCCTCCATAGGGTCTTGTCCTTGAGGACCACTGGGCCCACCTCGAAGACCTCGATTCGTGGCAAGGCCTCTTGGTTTTGTTTTATAGTCAACAACAAGGAGGGCACTAAGCTCGGACGGAGCGCTGAGTAGCTCTTCATCCTTGGGTTAGAAACCTCTACCGGCTCGACGCCCAACAGCTCCTCTACCAGCTCCTTGTCTATCAAAACGAAATTGAACACCTCTTCGAGACCCATGGATGTCAAGAGCCTGGCCAAGTAATCCTTGAAGTAATCCCGGGAGCCCCAGTTGGTCGGGGGCAGCGCCTCGGCGGGAACTTTATTGTAACCGTAGGCGGAGAGCGCGTCCTCCGCCAGGTCCACCTCAGAGAAGACGTCTATCCGGTAAGGCGGTACTGTTACCCACTCCCCTTCGACGACTAGCCCCATCCTCTTCAGCAGCTCCTCCAAGCCCTCCAACTTGAATCCCGCTACCCTCTTTATTGCTTCCTTATCCAACCTCACCTTCTTGTACTTCAACCTCGGCGTCTTCATGTTTGCACCGACAACCTCAACCCTCTGGATCTCCGGCTCGGGGGAGCGCTCCGCCAAGGAAGTGACCATGACGTCCAATACCCTTAACATAACTTCGGGTACGGTGCCGGTCACGTCCACAAATACGTTCTTAGTTCTCTCGTCCACTTTGTAGTCCTCTGCGTTAAGTATGGGGGCGAAAGACATTATCTTGTCCTCGCTGACGAAGGCAGGATATCGTCCCTTTACCACCAAGCGGCCGTACTCCTTACCCTTCTCAGTTTTCTCGAGCACCTCTTCGAAAGTCATCTCTTCCGAGTAACCTAAGGGCACCATCCTTCCCTCCCTCAAGGCCTTGTACTCTATCGTCAGCCCCTCCTCCCAGCGCGGGCTCAGCTTGTCCAAGTCGTAAAGGCCTATAGACACGACTTCCCTCTTGTTGCCGTAGCTTATCGCCAGCTTTTCTTGAAGCTGGAAGAGCTGTCTTATGGCCTCGTCGTCTAACTCTAGGTTCTTGACTACGGCCCCGAAGGCGTAAGGCCTGTACTCGGGCGCTCGTGTGATGTCTAGCCTCACCCTCCCGTCCTTGACCTTGTAGCTCGGGGGCCCTCTGTAGCCCAAGAAGATTCCCAAGGCCCTTCCTAGACCTTCAGCTGAGAACAAGTCCGCCCTGTCGTGTGGGGCCTCGTAAGTCAGCTCCTCGGGGCCCAGCTCCTCGACTTCCAGCTTAAGCGCCTCGAGGACCGAGCGGAGGTCGTCGGGCAAAGGCCCTCTGGCTATTCGCTCCAAGTCCCACAGCTTGACCGTGATTACTGGCAAGCCTCTCCCCCGGAGGCCTTTGAGCGATCAAAATAACGCCTTCCCCGACCACAAGCCCTTTATCGGCCTCACTTTCCTCAGCTTTATTAGGTCGTTAGAGTAGAGGTCCCTTATGTCCGATAGCCCTAAGGCTAACATGGCTATCCTATCTATTCCTATCCCCCAGGCGGCCACGGAGTAGCCCTCCAGTCCCAAGGGCTTCAACATCTCCGGCCTGAACATGCCTCCCGGGAACACCTCCACCCAGCCCAGCTCCGGGTGCTTGACGAAGCCCTCTACTGAGGGCTCCGTGAAGGGGAAGTATGCAGGCTTGAACTTCACCTCCCCCAGTCCCAGCTTCTTTGCGATCTCCTCGAAGAAGCCGAGCAAGTGTTTAAAAGATACCTCCTTTCCTACTATTATCCCTTCGAGTTGGTGAAATTCCATGGAATGGGTGGGATCCAAGGTTTCCGAGCGAAATACTCTGTCTAAGGAGAAAGCCCGGTACTCGCCCCCTCCCCTCGAGTACATGGTCTGGGCACTCACCACTGTGGTATGGGTCCTCAAGAGGACCCTCAACGCTATCTCGGCCCTCCAGTAGCCCCACATCTCTTCGTGAACTCGGGCCACCTCTTCCAAGAGCTCCTCGGGCGGAGGGGACACGCGGGCTTTGGAGGCATAGAACACGTCCGTCTCGGACCTGGCCGGATGGAACTGGGGGACCAACAACACGTCGAAGTTCCAGAATGCGTTGGTTACGTAGTCGCCGACGACTTCTTCGAAACCCATGGATACTAGGACCTCCTTTACGTACTCGTGAAACTCCATCAACGGGTGCCTCCTCTTGGGGGCTCTCACAGGGAACTCCACGTTTAAGTCAAACTTCTTAAACTCCGCGCCCTTCCAAGTGCCTTCTACTAAGTCCCTCCTGGTCAGCGCAGTGATGGTCTTAACGGGCACTACCTCCCCGCGCTCGAGGGCTCTCAAGGCCAACTCGGTCGGTTTCACTATTATCTTCTTTATCTTAGTCTTCTTCAAGAAGCCCCTCTTCCGGAGCTCCTCGCAAGGGGTCCCCTTCTCCAAACACTCCCTGACCCTCGAAGCGTACTCCCTCAGCTTGTCCGGGTCGTAGCACAGTACGCCCTCGCTTATCTTGCCCCCTAGCCGCTTCGCGAGGCCTATGGCGACTCCGGCCTCGGGCCCGAGCGCCGTCTTGAGCTCCTCCAACTTGACACACTGACCCTTCTCTAACAACTTCTCCTCGGGTAATTTTTCGTTTAAATACTTCTTTCCCTTCTCGTTGAGCTCGAAGGCCTCTGCCTCTGCACGCTCTACCCTTACTAGCCCCGCCTTTTCTAGCTCAGCCAACGGCCTCATCAACTCCTCCTTCTTCTTCCCCAACCTCTCAGCTATCGCTTCTAGCTCATCTCCGTCCTTGTTGAGCGAGAGGAGTAGGCGATAGTGTTCCTCAGGGACTCTTATCAAGAAAAGCCCCTAGGGCAAGGCTCGAGGGACTAAAAAGGCGGATGAGGAGCGCTAGGCCGTCCGAGAGGTGAGAAGAAGTCCCCTTCCGACGCCTCATATGTCGAAGTACACATAGAATTCAGCCGGGTGTGGGTAACTCTCTATCTTCAAGCACTCCTCCTTCTTCATCTCGATCCAAGTCTCCAACATCTCCTTGGTAAAGATCGGAAGCAGCCAGTCATAGTCGCTCTCAAGATCCTCTATGGCCTCACACAACGTCCTCGGCAGCTGTAGCGGCGTGTCGAGCTGCTTCTTCAGCACCTCTTCCAACTCCCTCCTGGCCCTAGGGTCCATCGAGTATATGTTCTGGTCGACCGGCGGAGGGGGTTCGATCTTTTTCCTTATGCCGTCTAAACCAGCCATCACCATTGCGGTAAACGCTAAATAGGGGTTGGCGCTGGGGTCCGGAGAGCGGTACTCTATCCTCGCGGCCTTGGGCACCCCTCTCATGTAGTTAGGTACCCTAATTATAGCGGAGCGGTTAGCCTTGCTCCAAGCTATATATATTGGGGCCTCGTAGCCGGGCACCAACCTCTTATAGCTGGAAGTAGTCGGGTTGACTATCGCACTTAACGCCCTCGCGTGTTTCAATATACCGCCTATGTAATACCTGGCGAGCTGGCTCAGCTCGGCGTACTCGTCGTTAGGGTCATAGAACAAGTTCTCGTCCTTGTCCTTACTCCACAAACTCTGATGCGTGTGCATGCCGTTCCCGTTATCAGCGTAGACTGGCTTGGGCATGAAAGTAGCAACCATTCCGTACTTGGTAGCGACGTTCTTGACCACGAACTTTAAAGTGACTACTTTGTCGGCCGCCCTAGTTAGGCTGTCAAATCGGAAGTCTATCTCACTTTGACCAGGAGAGGCGACCTCGTGGTGGTGGGCTTCCACTTGTATCCCGAAGTAGTCTTCGAGTACCGTCGCTATCTCTTGCCTTATCCAGAACACCTTATCATAGGGTATTGCAGGCACGTAGCCCTCCTTAAACCTTATGATTGGGAGTTCGGTGTTCCAAGCGGCTTCAGTTGATATCACCTCTACGTGCATCTTCTTCCAAGGCCTGTCTACTTCGTTAATTACCTTATTAAGTATCATAAACTCTACTTCGGGGCCGAAGTAAGCCTTGTACCCCTGTTCTGCCAAGTACTCCTCGGCCCTCTCGGCTACGTATCTGGGATCTTTTTCGAACCTCTTGGCCTCGCCCTTCTTATAGCCGCCCCAGAAGATCTGGGCCAAAAACCTAGCGGTCCTTCCGGCCGCCACCCCCGGAGGGGATTGCCAGTCGTCGGGAAGTATCGCGAAAGTCTCCGGCACGGGCCTCAAGAGCATGTCACTCTCGTTGATCATAGTGAAACCCTTTATGGAAGAGCCGTCGAAACCTCCTATGGCCACGTTGAAGACGCTCTCCGGATCGTCAAGCACTTCCCGCGCGGGAAAGGTCATCTGTTGCAATCTCCCGGGGAGGTCCAGGAATTGGATTGCAACCCACCTGACGTTTTCAGTCTTCATAGTTTCTACTACTTCTCTGATTAACTCTTCACGTGTCAAACTTGTTCCCTGATTTTCCCTTCCTTTGTGAACATGTATTTGTTGCTTACTCCATCATTACTGAACAATGTTTGTAAACTAACGCGAGAAAATATACTAACGTCTAAAAATATTGAAGACGAGAGGACACTTGGTCGACGAGTGTTTACGGATGACGTTAGGCATGCCTAACAAGTTTTTTAGAAAGGGTCTCGAGCTTATATATGGGGGTGACGATGTATCTATCCGAAGCTCCAGAGGGGTCGTCGGTGAGGGTAGTAAGCATAGAGGGGGGTTTCGGCAGCTTGAGGAAATTATTAGAGCTCGGGATAAGGGAAGGTAGCATCATCAAGGTGGTAAGGAACCCACCGATAGGACCCCTAATAGTAGAAGTAGACGGCTCCACTATAGCGATTGGAAGGGGAGTAGCATCTAAGGTTAGAGTGGAGGTAGTAAACAATGAACTCTAAGGACTTCGTCGGTGTTGTCTTCCTCGCAATCAGCTCCGCGGTCATAGCGCTCTCGTGGTCAACCCTCTTCTTGCCAGACCAACTCGCACTGAAGGTGTTAGAAGTTCTCGCGATAGTCGCCTTCAGCGTCGTGGGGGGCGTGGTGGCTTGGATAGGGGTTCAACTCCTAAGGAGTCCGCCGCCCAAGCCGGTTGAGGAGTTAGAGAAGGAACTCAGGGAAGAGATAGAGGCTATAAGGAAAGAGGTGTTGGAAAAGCTCAAGGACAATACTCCGGGCTGAGCAAGGCCAAGAGTTTCCTCGCCCCCACGTTCACCACCGCTGCGCCCCCGGCGCTCAGCTTGGCTTCACAACCCAATCCCTTCAATACCTCCTCTAGGTCCGGGTTGTGGGCGACGTACAGCGCTCCGGGCTTGAATATCGTTGCGAACGTCTCCAAGTTGAGCTTTCCTGGGGCCAACTGCTCCTTTACTTCGTAGGGTACGTTAAACGCGTTGGAGAGTATCTCTGCGGTCTCCTTGGCCCTTCGGAGGGGACTCGAGTATATGGCCGTTGGGGTGGGCAAACACCTAGCCACCCTTCTCACGTCCTCCTTGCCCTCCTCGGTTAACCACCTCTCTTCGTCGCTTCCAGCCTTCTGAGCGCTGACAGCCTTCCCGTGGCGAAAGAGGATGACTATCAAGGGGTGTCCCCGCTTTTCAACGGATGAGGGGGTTAATCGCCGAGGGGTCTGCGAGTGCTGGACGCGCTGCTCTGCACCTTCTTGGCCCCCCAGCTCTTGAGCGGCTTCGCGCTGCCGGGCTCTTGCGAGCTGTTGAAGACCGGCTTGGTCTTGTGTCATCACCAGAGGCTAACGAGCGTCTATTACCTAAACCCAGAGCCGTTGTACTTAGGCACGTTCTCTGGCCTGGACGCCGCGGCCTACTGGAACGGAACCCTAGCCCTACACTTCAGCGGGAAAAGGTTCGTGAACGTGGAGGGCCTCGAGCTCCCGCTCCCCTCAAGCGACGTCTGTTTCATGGGCTTCGAAGACGGCGTTCTGTTAGTCGTGGGGAGACGGTGGGCTGTGGCGTATAACGTTAGCTCTTTGGAGCTGGAGTGGTCGGCCGAGGGCGTGGGCTGTCCGGCAGACTTGTCGCCGGACGGGAGGGAGGCAGCTGTCTACAACAAGGACTTGAAAGCTATAATGATAGTTGATTTAAAGAACAAAATCGTAAAAGGAATGGTGAAGGTGTGCTCGCCGAAGGACGTCGACTTGGGCGAGGGCGGTTACTTGGTCGCTTCTTGTAGCTACTCCGTCTTCAACGGGAAGAAGCTTCGGTTCGGGGGTCGCGAGGGATTGGCTTGGAAAGACGCCTTACTGCTCAACAAGAACTGTAAGGGAGTTATGCTAGTTACCGAAGATAACAAAGACTATTGTTTCGACTTGGGTTTCTTCCCCGACGGTATGGCGCTCGTGGACGGAGACCTTGTGGTCAACAAGGACGGAGTTTTCGTGGTGTTGAGGCCCTACTTGCCCTCCAGATAGATAACGTACTTCAACGCCTCCACTAACTCTTTTAAATAGTTGATTTCCTCCTTGGTGGAACTAAGCTCAGAGTTCAGTTTGGAGACCAATGTGTTCACAGTCAGCGATAGTTTTGTATAAAGTAACTTGAGGTTCGTTACGTCTTCGTTTAGCCGCGCCTCTAAAGAGCTAAGCCTCCACATCAAGAAGGCCAGAGTTACAGCTTGCACTACAACGACTGCCGCCAAGGCCAGCTGGGAGGCGCTTACCTCGCTCACCCTCACTTCTTCGAACTCCTCCTTCACCTTCTTGGGGTCCAAAAAACAGTCGTCGTCGCACTTCTCTACCACTCTCTTAACAGCCTCGTAACACTTCTTGTCTAAGTTAGGGAGCTTCTTAGCACACTTCCAAAGTCCCCTGATCTCCAGCTCCGCCCTCAAGTGGTCCAAACTCTTCCCGTGGAGGGGTCGTACTCAACCCTTCTAACCTTACCGTAGAGTTTGGCGAACGTGGGCGATTGGGTTAGGACTGCGAACTCCGTGGCCGCCGCGAAACCCTCTTCCTCCGCCCACTCGCCCGGGCCGCGGAAGGGCTCCGCGCCCTTTGAGGGCTCCACGCACCGGGGGTTCCCCTTGAGCAGTTGGAGGGCGAAGTGGTAGCTCGCCCTCGCCAGCTCCGCAAGGGTGTCGGCGCACAGCTTGTACCTCTTCCCGGGAACCTCGAACGTCACGCAACGACCATCGACGGAGGCCGAATAACCGGTCCCTCCGGGCAACTCTTCAGGGCATATCTCCTTCAACTTCCGACACCCCGGCGTATACAAGGGGCAGAGTCGGGCCGGCTCACCGACCGCCGACGGCGGCCTCGACGACCGTCGCTCCCTCCTTTAACTCTTTTTTATACTTTTCTTTAGCGACGTTTTCCTCCTACGGAGGGTGGAAAGCCTTGTCGGCATTCCACAAGGGGCGCTCGCGTTCCTCCCCAAGCGCCCGAAGGGCCTCTCCGCTTCCGGTGCACTGCCCTTCCCTACACGCAAAGCACAAGGCCCCGCGTCAAGAGACTTTTGAGTTCTAGCACCCCGGTCTCTGTGAGGGCCACCCCTTAAACTCGCACGAAGGAGGGACGGGGTTGAAACCAGTGGTACTACCTCACCCTAACCGTCCTCTCCAACAGCGCGAGCTCGGCTAAGTACTCGAGGGCCTCGAGCTTGTTAAGCGCCTCGTAGGGGTCCTTACCTAACGCTACGGCTCCGTGACCCTCCAACAAGATCACGTCAGCCCTCGCGGCCTCCTCAGCTGTCCTCGCGGCGAGCTCCTCGCTCCCCGCCTCTAAAGGCGGAACCTTCGCCAACCCCTTGATCGCGTAGGCGGTCTCCACGTACTCTTTGGGGTCCAGAGGCAACCCCAACTTGGCCGCCAAGACGGCCTTGGGGTTGTGGGCGTGAACCACGGAACGGGCGTCCGTCTTCAAATATATTAAAGCGTGCATCTTATACTCGATCGACGGCTTGGGGCCCTGCCACTTTAGGTCCCTCAAGTTAACTACGCTCAACTCCTTTATGTCGTTCTTTGGTACGCCAGAAGGCGTTATCAAGAAGACTTCCCCGCACCTGACACTGGCGTTGCCACTTAACACAGTTATCATGCCTTTCTGATATAACAACTTCATAACTTCGATTACGGGACGCGCCTCACACAAGGCCCAACCCCCTGAGCCTTCGCAAGACCTCGTTTAGGGCCTTCCATTCCTTGGGAAAAACTTTATCTGGTGGATTATTGATAACAATGTTCAAGTTGTGTCTAACCCACGAACACGCCTTGGATACCTCGATAAATACCTTCTTTTCCTTGACTCTAACATTGAGCGGGTACATCTTGCAACTCAAAGGTTTTTTGTCGTGTATTTTGCATTTCCCCGTCTTAGGGTCGTTAAAAGGACACCGACCTCTGATCACCCAGCGGTAGAGGCCGGGGAGCAGCTGGACGAACTCGACCTCTCCCATCCTCTCGAGTTCCTCTTTCTCATCTTCGAACACTACCGGCATGTCCTCCTCCCTTTCGAAAACGCAACAACGTTTACACTCCTCATTATACGGACACTTGAACAATGTAGGACACCGGGTGAGTTGATTTGGAGGAGGGATTAGGGAGGGTTTCGGTCGACCCTGAAAGGTGTGAGGGCTGCGGCCTCTGTGTCGAGCTGTGTCCGTTCGGCTCGCTCGCGATAGAGGGGGGAACTGTGAGGCAAATAGGACCTTGTTACCTCTGCGGAGGGTGTGAGGCCTTGTGTGAGGCTATAATGGTGGAGCCTTTGTTGGAGCCCCGGGAGCTGGAGTACACCAAAGTCCGTGAGTTCTGAGCTTCAAGGGGCCCGGAAATTTCTGGGGGACTTAAGAGTGCACACGTTACGTAACGCACGTAACACGCTTCGATTCTTACTATAACACGCTTGGGAGAGAAGCCTTCAAGGAGGGAGCGAAGCTATGGCTTACGAGCTGTCTAAAACTGAAGAAGGCACGTTGAGCGTAAAGGGCCACTCTGTACGGTTTATGCTCGTCCAGTCCTCTATGCTAGTTAAAGTACACGAAGAGCTCAAGAAAGTATTGGGACCAGCGGCGGACATAATAATGAGAAAGGTAGGGGAGGGCTTGGGAGAAGCAGTCGTAGAAGTTGTTAAAAAAGAGGAGGGCAGTAGCATAGACTCGATAAAGAGGTTCTTGGAGAAGTGCGGGTTTGGCAGCGTAGAGATTATCCCAGACAAGGACTGTTTCACAATCGTTATACGCAAGGCACCCTCGTTGGATTTTAACACAGGCACGTGTAGGTTCGAAGAGGGTGTAATAAAGGCGCTCTTGGAACTGTTGAACGGAGAAAAGTGGAAAGTCAAGACAGTTAAGGCGGAGGGCGAGGACTGCGTCATAAAAGCTCTCAGGGAGTAAACCTACAACGCAATGGCGACCGCTGTACCCCAGCCCTCTCTCCTCCTCTTCGATGATCCTAGTTTGTTCTTCAAGACCTCCAATACTTTTTCCCTTGAAGCTTCCACGACTAACTTTGATCCCGCCGGAACCACGAGGAACGGCTCCTTAGGCTTGTTGGACTGGATGTCCCAGCCGGTTGTGACTACTTCCAGAGACAGCTCTCCCCTAGGCACGTAGGCCTCGAGTACCTTCAGCCTCCCTTCCACTAGCATCTCGCCGAGTTTCTTGATCTTGCTCGACTCGAGCTCTACCACACCGTTCCAGGGACTCTCGTCGAGTAACGCGGGCGAGATCAGGACTATCTCCCACCTCTCCGCGTCCTCTTTCCCATTATCAACGATCAAGTAGTTTTCGATTTCAGATTGACTGTCAACCTTGAGTTTCGCTAAGCCTTGTTCCCCTCCGAGCTTCACGGTAAGGCCGTCTAAGCACCTCGGGAGCTCTCTTGATTCCTCGAGGAGGACCCGGAAGGCGAAGCCTTCCAAGTAGTAGACCTTCTCGACCACGTACAAGTACTCGGGTCTAACGCTCTTCGTCCTTCTGTTCAGAGCTATCCCTATCCTAGCGGACCTCAACGGGACTAGGTACTCTGTCTCCCCCTTGTCCTTCGGGTGGTTGGCGGTTTCGTTTAAGGGGATAAACCCGTTATGGGTGTAATAGTACACCTTGCCTCGGTAACTGGCAAAGCCTACGTATAAGTTCAGACCTAGACGTTCCAACCTTTCGTGCAACTTTATAGTTCTTGTATGGTTCGATCCCTCACAGATGTCTATGGCACTCATCAGTGCTCCGGCGAAGGTGGAAGGCATGGGGACTGAGAGGGAGGCCGCCGCCAAGCTGGGGCCCGTAACTGCTGGGTGGAACTCGGAGGGCCTCCGGAACGTCAATGAAGTTTGGGGGATGAAGTCTATCGAGCTCGCCAAGGCGGTCACCACGCCATCTTGGTGGTGCGAGCAGCCCTAACTATTTCTACTGCCGGTAAGAGCAAAATGTCCTTCCTCTCTCCCTCCCCCGTCTCGCAGCACTCCGCGCGGCTGAGGAGCGCGGCGAGCTCGTTGGAGGGTACGAGCGTGCCGAACTTAACTCTCATCGCGTCCTCCAACCTCCCAAGGACTGAAGGCCACAAGTGACCGAAGGAGCGCGACAGAAGCCTCTCCACCTCCACCTCCTTCGAAGTGTTCCTCAAGTTCCTCCTTAAGAGGTATTTGACTATGTCATACCCGGCTGCGTCTCCGGCCAGTTCGCACAGCTCTTTGAAGTAGATCTCTATGTCGTTTAAATAACTCGAACTCAAGTACCCTCGGTCTATCGCGGTCAACACGCCTATCACAGACTCCGGCGCCTTGGCGCTACCGCGGTGGTCCGTGAACGGCAGGGCCGCGGATACCGAGAAGGTAGAGGCCACCACGAATAGGTCTTTCTCGTATAACTCCTTATCCTTGAAATATGCTTTGAACTTATCCTTGGATTCTATCAGTTTGTGAGTATACTTCATTACGTACCACATGGGGTACTTGACGTCAAAGTAATACAACACCAACGATCTGCCGAAAGCCCTCAGGGCCGGGTAGCTCGTCCGGCTGTAAGGAGCGTCGTTGAAGCCCTCTCCCTTTGCGCCGCTCAGCTGGTTGAGCCAGCCCTTATTCAACTTCTCTAAATAATCTTTTAAGAAGTCGTCGAACTTCTCTCCCCAGTAGCTTCGCCTTACCCCCTCCGAGAGGGCCAAGGCTGAGTAGAGCCTTTCTTCAGATTTTTCTTCAGATTTTACTTTTAGGACTGGGGGGACCACGGCCCTTAGGTCGTCCCCTCCGGCGTAGATCAACACTCCCCCAAAGGCCTCCACCAGCTCTCTGTCCAGCATAGCCTGGGCGGCCAGAGCTCTGGAGACCGTGTAGTAGTAGCTCGGGGTAGTGACGAGGGACTTCCCTTCAACCTCTAACCCCTCGTCGGCGCTCCTCTTCAGCGCCCGCTCGTACTCCTTCACAGTCCATTTGAACAACTTAACTAATTTCATGTGGATTTCTTTATCGTCAATGTTGAATATCTCCTTGGCGTATTCCGCAGGCGTAATGCCGAGCCTCCCGGATATCACGCCGGAGCCCATCTTGTCCCCGTCGGCGATTATCGTCGCAGTGACCCTCCTGAACTTCCAAATTTCTTTGTCTTCTTGTACTTTCCTCAACGCGTCGGCCAACTCTCCTTCTATCTCGCTCTCCTCGACGAAGTTCTTGTTGTGTGCAGCTTGGGAGACCAACGACTCAGCCGCCCTGACTAACTCCTCTCCTAACTCCTCTCCTTTCTTTCCTAACTTCTCTTCTAACTTCTTTCCTAACTCCCCTAACTTCTTTAACTTCTTTTTGCATTCCCTAGACAACTCTTCGAAGTCCTCCGGCTTTAGGACCGGTACCGGAGCGGTGTACTCCCTCCACATAACAAGCTGAATCAATTCTTCTGACTTCGCAGCCTTCTCTAAGAGCTCTATCACGTGTTTGAGTATCTCCTCGTAGGCCAGCTGCCTTCTGCTGCTTTGTAAGTCTATCGTGTACCTCCCTAAACTCACGTATACTGACTCGGGCATTTCCAGCCCGACAAGTTGACGTCCGTTGTCCTTCAACAAGTCCCTCATCATTCTCTTTATTAGACAATATGGACAGAGCTTCTCGCTGAAGATGTTAACTAAAACCCTAGCTCCATATTTATCTCTATCGAACTTTATTTTGTGCTCTCCTAAGGACTTCTTGATCTCCTTCACTGCCCTACCGTCCACTATAGGGATCCCGGTGCCGCACACGTGGCAGCTGCCGGTAACGCCTAGGTCATAGAGGCGTTTGGCCAACTTCAAATAGTTGTTGCCGACCTTGCTGCCTATCCTGGACCTCTCCCCCTTCAGCTTCGTCTGAAGGTAATCGAATAGCACGGCCTTAGCCACCGTGTCCCTCAGATCTTCGTGATCCACGACTACAGAAGAAACCGTGTCAGAGTTCCAGTTGAATCGCTCTACGAGGGCTCTAACTTCCTTGTAAACCTCGTCCACCTTCACGTAGGAATAGGAAATCGCGAACGGTGTTTCCAAAGTCTTTAGTATCTCTTTGAGCTCGGAGAAATGTTTGGCTATAATTATCTGTTCCCTCTCCCTCGCGGAGACTTTATACTCGTCCAAGGAAGCGAGGGGTTTGAAGAAGGAATCTAAATAAGTTGTTAATAAATCCAATAGTCTGGACCAACCCTTCTCGACCTCGTCAAATATTAACTCCCTCAGCTTCCCCTCGTCAACGGGGGGTAGTATCAAATAGTTTTTGTTGGGCACCGTCGGATCTATTGGCCATCCCTTCGGCAGGCCCAGCAGTCTAGCCAAGAACAACTCAGAGCCCTCGGGCGCCCTTCCCCCTGTGAGGGACGAGATCAAGTAGCTGGAGTAGAACGGGTGGAATCGGGCAGGGGGCCTCGCCAACACGTCCGGGCCGTACTCCTCTACGAACCTCTTGACGCTCAACCAGCTAAAATAGCTCAACAGCCATGAAGATGCCCAGAGGTCCCTTATCCTCCTAGACCCCTCTATGAAGGTCTGTGCGGAGGGGATCTGGACCAACACGTAAAGGCCCTTGAGCTCCTTGCTGTGAACCCAGTTAACCATAGCTAAAGTAGCGTTTATGTGGTCAAAGACTGTGTGATGAGGTACCCTGGTATCAGCCGGAGGGTGCCGTCTAACTACGTAATACCAAGTAGGTTCCATTAGGGAAAAGGCAAAATGGTAAAATTCCTTCAGCCCTACCTTCTTACCGTTCTTCTGGATCAAGTACAAAGAGTAGAAGAGGGCCGCGAGGAAGGAGAGCACGTAAGCCGCTATCAGATTGGGGCTCAGATTGCCCTCGACTCTGATCTTAAACTTGGGATTGAATGGGTTGACGAATATATTGTCCTTGCTCCTACTTGGAGGGTGAGAACTTGATGATCTATCACGTGATGATTTATCTACCGTTCTCGACAGCTTATCCAATCCATATACTATTCTCAACAACGTACGGTCAATCGTGGAGGCGAACGCGTCGGCCTCCTTTACTTTATCCCACAACGCGCTGCTACCGCCGAAGCTCCTTAACACCTCGTCGAGCTCACGATACAGCTCGTGAAATCCCATGAACTTAGCGACGTATACTGCTATGGCCAAGAAGAACTTAGCGTGGTACTCGTGAGCCTTGAGGTTGGACCCCTCTTCCAAGAATTTCCTAAGCTTTTCGGGTCGGTCGCCCTCGATTATGTGCTCCAAGGTCTTCTCTACTGCTTGGCTAAACTTTTCAAAGAACTCGACGAAGCGCTCATCCTCTGCGGGCGAGGGCACCTCTTGTGGTACCCCCTCCGCGGAAGCGAACTCAATCGAGGAGTCAAAGAGCTCCTTCAAGTTCTTAGGTTTAGAGCTTCGTAAGCGACTTAATAACTCTTTCGTTTCCTTCGCGACTTCGCCCAACTTGACGTACCACGTTCTTTCCTTTGAGCCCTTTGTTTCGATTTCGTAGTATTTAGCTACGCCTAAGGCCCAAGGCTTCCAGGGCGGGTCGTGGAAAAGCGCTAGGACCTTAACCTTGAATAATTCACTGTTAGGGTTCTTCCTCTCGCCAGCGTTCCCTCCGCTCACGTCCGAGCACTCCCGAGATGGGCAGTTGTTCCCGAGCGTAAAAACTTCTCTCAATCCTAAACCGTTTTATTCTGAGCGTTCAATACGAGGGTGGGTGGCGTTTTTGGGAGTAGGTCGGAATTCCGAAGGGCTCGTAGCTAGCGCACTGACCCACTTGCACCCCGGCATGGGGAGGAGTCCCGGCGTGGTGGACCTGCCAGTAGTGAGGGACCCTCTCGGTATACCCTTCGTTCCAGCCTCCGAGCTCAAGGGAGCCATAAAGACGACATTGGCCCTCAGCAACAACTGTCTAAGTAAAGACTCGGGCACAGTCGACTGTTCCAAAGGCAATTCCAAGGGCGGTTCCAAAGACGATTCCGACTGCAAACGGTTGTGTTGTCTCTTGGGAGAAGACAAGGGCGGAGAACAAGGAG